>CAQRYF010000051.1 GCA_948875265.1 uncultured Clostridia bacterium | reverse complement strand
AAAATGGTAATTGCCATTTTAAGACCCGACCCCAAAACGGGAAAATAAAAATAAGGAGGCAAATTTCATGAGAGTGATTATTGCAGCTGCAGGAACAGCAGGACATATTAATCCAGGACTTGCAATTGCTAATAAAATAAAACAAGAGGAAAAGGATTCGAATATAATATTTATTGGTACGACAAGAGGATTAGAAAATGACTTGGTTCCAAGAGCTGGATATAAATTGAAGACTATTGATGCTTATGGGTTGAGCAAAAAAGTGTCTATTGATAATATCAAAAAAATGTGTAAAACATTAAAAGGATATGGAGATGCAAAAAAGATTATAAAAGATTTTAAACCTGATATTGTGATAGGAACAGGAGGCTATATTTGTGGAGCTACTATTTCTGCAGCACATAAATTAAAAATACCAACGTTATTACATGAGAGTAATGCTTTTCCTGGCAGAGCTGTAAAAATGCTAGCTAAAAAGACAAATACAATATTAGTTTCTTTTAAAGATGCTATACCTAGAATAAAAAAGTCAAGAAATGTAGTGTATACAGGGACACCAGTGAAAATATCTAAAAAGGAATATTCAATTGATAAAAAAGTAAAAATTATAAAAGATATGGGACTAAATGAAGCAAAACCAATTATATTAGTTTTTGGTGGAAGTCAGGGTGCAAAGAAAATTAATGAAGCAATTATTGAAATTGTAAAAAATAAATTAAATAAGAATTATCAAATTATCTGTGCATCAGGACCTAAACAATATGATGTAATAAAGGAAGAATTAGAAAATAGTAATATTAATAATATAGAAAATATAAAAATAGTTCCTTATATATATAATATGGAAGAAGTAATGAATGTTGTTGATGTTATTGTTTCAAGAAGTGGGGCTATGACAATAACAGAAATATCAAATTTAGGAAAACCTTCTATTTTAATACCACTTCCAAATGTTAGCCATAATCACCAATTACATAATGCAAAAGTTTTAGAAAAGATTGGTGCAGCAAAAATTTTATTAAATGATAAAGTAGAAGGAAGTTTATTAAATAAAACAATAGAAGAAATAATATTGAACAGAAGAAACATGGAACAAATGGGAAAAAATGCATTAAAAATTTCTACCAATAATGTGGAAGATAAGATATATGATGAGATTAGAAAATTAGTGAAATAGAGGTAAAATAATGTTTAAAAACATACAGTTTAAAATAGTACTGATATATTTTTTTATAGGAATAGTAATAATAAGTGGATTAGGGATATTTTTTATTAATTCATTAAATTCTATAAATATACAAATAGGAAATGACCAATCACAAAATATTGATCAGGTAATAAAAGTAATTAATAATACAGAAATAAATACAAAGATAATATTATTAATATCTGGAATAGTATTTGCTACAGTTGGGATTTTAATTTCTATATTCCTTTCAAAATTTGTGATTTATCCAATTAACAAATTAATAGAGAGTACAGAAAAGATTACAGAAGAAGATAATAAAACTAATAAGATATTTAAGAATAGAAAGCCTGGAGATGTAGGTAATTTAGAAAATGTATTTGGAGTTATGACTACAGAGCTAAAGGAAAAATTAAGCGAAGTTTCAACACAAAAGAAACAAATAGAAACTATTCTTTTACATATAACAGATGGAATTATAGCATTTAATATGGAAGGTGAAATTATATTAATTAATCCAGCTGCTAAAAAATTCTTAAGTATAAGACCAGAGGATAATACTTTTGAAGATATATTTAAAAAGTTTAAATTGGATATTAACATGGAGAAAGTTATATATCTAGAGAATTGGACATCAACAGAACAGAGAATACAAGTTGAAGATAAATTTATGAATGTATTTTTTGCACCTTTTAGAAATGAATCAGATAGGCCAGATGGTGTGATTGTGGTTATACAAGATATTACAGAACATGTAAAATTAGATGATATGCAAAAAGAATTGGTGGCAGATGTATCGCATGAATTAAAAACTCCAATTACTTCTATAATGGGATATGCAGATACATTGTTAGAAGGAGAATATGATAAAGAAACACAGGACAAGTTTTTAAATGTAATAGCAACAGAAGCAAGAAGAATGGCTAAATTAGTAACTGATTTATTAACACTTTCTAGATATGATAATAATAAAAAAAGAACACAAAAAGAAGCTTTTGATTTGGGCGAATTGGTAAAGAAATGTCAGGATAAACTTGCGATAGAAATAAAGAAAAAGAACCATAAAGTCAATTGTTTTGTGACAGCAGATGTACCTCCAGTATATGCTGATAAATATGATATAGAAAGAGTCGTTTTAAACATTCTTACAAATAGTATTAAATATACAAAAGATGGTGGAGAAATAAAAATATATGTTGGATTTGTATATAATGATGCTTATATAAAAATTTTTGATAATGGAATAGGTATTCCAGAAGATGACTTATCAAGAATATTTGAAAGATTTTATCGTGTAGATAAAGCACGTACTAGGGAGATGGGAGGAACTGGATTAGGTCTTTCAATAGCAAAAGAGATATTAGATAAAAATGGTGGAAGTATTGATATAAAAAGTGTTGTTGGACAAGGTACAGAAGTTGTTATTAGAATTCCAACAAAAGGAGAATAGAAAATTTATTTAATATAAAATATTTATTATATGTTAATAATAAATAATAAAAGGAAAATATTTTTAAATATCTTCCTTTTTTAATTGATAAATATTACAAGTTAATGTATAATAATAAAGTGATAAAATAAGAATACAAACTTAATAAAAAGGGAGCGATAGAATTGAGTTCAACAGTAAAAGAAATATTAGAATGGGTATATTGTATAATAATAGCATTAGTGTTAGCAATGTTATTTAGATATTTTATAGGTACACCAACTATAGTAAAACAAGTATCTATGTATCCAACTTTAGTCCAAGATCAAAGACTATGGTTAAATAGGTGGGGAAGAACAACAAAGACATTACCAAAAAGGGGAGAAATTATAACATTTGAGGAACCTGCCAAAATTACATATTCTGCTTCAGAGATTAATCAAAATAATCCAGTTGCAAAATATGAAGAAAAAAGCGGATTAAAATGGTTTATAAATAATTTTCTTGAAATAGGAAAAAGAAGTTATATAAAAAGAGTAATAGGACTTCCAGGAGAACATATTCAAATTAAAGATGGTAAAGTATATATAAATGAACAAGAATTAGATGAGCCATACTTGCAAGAAGGAATTGTAACAGATGTTATGGGAGAAGGATTTACAGACTTTGTAGTACCTGAAAATTGTATATTTGCAATGGGAGATAATAGAAACCATAGTACAGATTGTAGAGCATTTGGATGTATACCTTTAGAAAAAATAGAAAGTACTGTAGCAATTAGAATTTGGCCATTAGACAAGTGGGGGAAAGTCGAATAATAAAGGAGCCTAAGGATGTTTGAAAATATTATAGGAAATAGTAAAATAAAACAAGTATTATTAAATTCAGTTGAAAATAATAAAACATCACATAGTTACTTATTTGTAGGAATAGAAGGAATAGGTAAAAAAATGATTGCAACTGAATTAGCAAAAATGTTATTATGCTTAGATGAAAAAAAGTATTGTAATAAATGTAAATCTTGTATAGAATTTAATAGTAATAATAATCCCGATTTTCTATGTATTGAACCTGATGGGAATAGTATTAAAATTGAACAAATAAGATATATTCAAAAAAAGATTCAAGAAAAGCCAATTATATCAAATAGAAAAGTTTACATCATTAACGATGCTGATAAAATGACTGGAGAGGCACAAAATTGTTTATTAAAGACATTAGAAGAGCCACCTGAATATGCTACAATAATATTAATAGGAGCCAATGAAAATGCATTTTTAACAACTATAAAATCAAGATGTATGATAATACATTTTAATAGAATTGAAAATGATGAAATAAAAAGATATTTAGAAGAAAATTATAATATGTATAATATTAGTCAAAATATGTTAGAAACATTTCAAGGAAGTATTGGAAAAGCAAAAGTTTTGAAAGATAAGCAAGAACAGTATAGTAATATAGAAGATATTATAAATAATTTAGAAAAAAAAGATATAATAGACATTATACAGATGGCTGATATGATTTATAAATCTAAAGATGAGATTTTTGAGATATTAGATTATATTAATATAATTTTACTAAAGATGGCAAAAATGAGATATAAATACACAGAATGTATAAATATTGTGGAAAATACAAAGAAAAGGTTGAAACAAAATGCAAATTATGATATGTGTATAGATAATATGTTATTTAACATATGGGAGGAAGTAAATTGAAAAATATAATAGGAGTTAGATTTAAAAAATTAGGTAAAATATATTTTTTTAATCCGAAAAATTTAAAAGTAAAAAAAGGTGATAAAGTTATTGTCGAAACAGCACAAGGGGAAGAATACGGAGAAGTAATGATTCCTAATAGATTTGTAGAAGATGAAAAAATAATAACACCATTAAAGAAAGTAGTAAGAATTGCAAATTATAAAGATCATAAACATTTTGAAGAATGTAGAAAAAAGGAAAAAGAAGCATTCAAAATGTGTTTGAAAAAGATAAAAGAACATAAATTAGACATGACATTAACAGATGTTGAATATAAATTTGATAATAGCAAAATTTTATTTTACTTTACAGCTGATGGTAGAATTGATTTTAGAGAACTAGTAAAAGATTTAGCAGCAATTTATAAGACAAGAATAGAATTAAGACAAATAGGTGTAAGAGATGAAGTAAAAAGAATAGGTGGAAATGGAGTTTGTGGTAGAGAACTTTGTTGTTGTTCTTTCTTAAGTGATTTTGAGACAGTATCAATAAAAATGGCAAAAGAACAAAATCTATCTTTAAATCCTTCAAAGATTTCGGGAAATTGCGGAAGACTTATGTGTTGTTTGAAATATGAAAATGATGTATATGAGGATAAATTAAAAAGGCTTCCTAATATTGGAGCTATAGTAAGAACTGAAGATGGAGAGGGAGAAGTCGATAATATAGAAACATTAAAAGAAATTGTTAGAGTTAAGATAAAAGATGGAGATGGATACCTTTACAAGAAATATAATGCTAAAGATATTAAAATAATAAAAGATGCTATAAGTGAAAGAATTGATGAAGAGGAATTACAAAATAAGAAGGAATTAGAAGAATTAGAAAAATTACAGAAAGAAGATAAAAGAATAGAAAACTAGAATAATATGAAGTATTTATTGGGAGGTGAAGTAAATGGCATATAAAATAACAGATAAATGTATTTCTTGTGGAGCTTGTGCTGCTGAGTGTCCAGTAGGATGTATCTCACAAGGAGATGATAAATTCGTAATTGATGAGTCTGCTTGTATTTCATGTGGTACATGTGCTGGGGTTTGCCCAGTAGAAGCACCAGTTGAAGAATAATACATAAAAAATTTATTAAAGTCAAACCTGTTATTTATGTCTAGATAACAGGTTTTTATATATATAAAACATTGTACACAAATTTATTTCATAAATTTGTCGCACGAACAAATTAACGAAAAGCCAAAGAGGAAAGTTTAAAGTGTTCTAATATCATGGGTTTCGGATTTGTTCTATATAAAATTAAGAATTTAGATATTGATTTTTACTATAATTTAATATATAACATAAGAAAGAATATTTTGGGAGATAAGAATTATGCAAGAAAATATTGAAAATGAAGATAATCAAATAGAATTAAATAAAGAACAAGAGGTAAAACCAGCAAATAAAAAAATGACAGTATTAAATTTTATACTAATAGTAGTTATCTTTGTAGGATTACTAATTTATATGATTAAAGTAGATGGCATTGAAAATATAATAGAGGTATTAAATAAAGTAGATTATAGATGGGTATTGCTAGGAATGGTATGTTTATTTGTACATTGGATATGTGAAGGGATAACCTTACATATTCCATTAAAGAAAATGTATCCAAATCAAACTGCAAAAAACTCTATAAAAGTTGCTATGATAGGGCAGTTATTTAACAATATTACTCCATTTGCTTCTGGTGGTCAACCAATGCAAGCATATGAACTGACTAAAACAGGAAAAAGAGTAAGTGATTCTTTAAGTGCAATGGCAATTAAATTTATTATATCTCAGACAGCTTTGGTAGTTTCTACCTTAATAGTTGTATTCTTTGAATTTGGTTTTTTTAAAGAATTAATGAGAGAGTATTTTTGGGTTGCTGTACTTGGATTTATCGTAAATATTGTAGCAATTTTAGTCGTAATATTAGCAGGAGTGAAAAAAAGAATAATAACGTCAATAACAACTCCAATAGTAAAAGTACTTGCAAAAATCCATATTTTGAAACATCCTGATAAAACATTAGAAAAATTAGATGAGAGTATTAATAACTTTGGAAAACAATTTAAAGTTATGAAAGAAGAAAAGAAAATGGTAGTGCAAATGTTTATTGTATCAGTAATACAAAGTTTTGCATATTATTCTATAACATATATGGTATATAGGGCATTTGGGAACTCTGGAATAAGCTTTTGGCAAATAATACCTGTTCAAGCATTTTTACTTCTAATAATGACATTTATACCAACTCCAGGCTCTGGACTAGGAGCTGAAGGCGGATTTTATATGCTATTTAATTCGATATTTAAACAAGGTACAATTAATATGTCAATATTATTTTGGAGGATATATACATTTTATTTACCAATACTAGTAGGATTATTATTTATGATACCTACAAAAGGGAAAATGACAAAAGCAAAAACATAAATGTAAATTTATGTAAAAGGTTGTTGACAAAAGTATGAAAACACATTATAATGAATATACTAAAAAGAGATTGAAACAAATCTTGGTGTGCTGACACTAAAAATCCGAAATATATGTAGGGCTTGTGGACCTACGGTTGGCGGACAACGGAAAAATCCGAAATATATGTAGGACTTGTGGGCCTACGGTTGGCGGACAACGAAAAATCAGTAAATAGGGGAAAGTGAAATATGTATTTTACTTTCTCTATTTTTTACGTTTTAGAAAATTGTAATTTCATGAATGTAAAATAATTATTGTAAAGGAGAGGAAAATATAGAAAAAAGATTTATAATAGATAAATTAGTAGAATGTGCAAAAAATTATGATAGAAACTTAAAGGGAAAAAATATAATATTTATTTACTTGAAAGATAAAGAAATTAAATTTATAGAAACTACATTTGAAAAATCAAATTTTATGCACTTAACAGGTGTGGAATTAACAAATAAAGATATGAATGCAAAATCTTTTTATGATAGATGTATTCATAATCGTATTAAAGGAAATGAAATAGTAGAAAGACCAGATGGAAATACTAAAAATAAATTATTAGTTTTAAATAATTTAATGTTTATTCATAAAAATGCCAGAATGATAGGAGATTATAGTCAAAATAAGATTTTTTTATATTCAAATAAAATTATAGGTAATGTATCATCATGTTTTGAATTTATTCAAAAAGGGAATTATTATATTTGTAATACTTCTTTGAAAGAAGATATTAGAAAATTAACTTTTGATCAAGGAAAAGTAATTTGTATCGCTTGTAAAAATATCCAAGATTTAAAATATAACGAAATTACATATGTAAATGAAAAATAAAAAAGTAAAGTATTTAAAGATATAGATATTATAAATAAAATTGAAGAGTGTTAAATAAAGTATATGAATAGTTGAATTATGTTAAATAATATGATATATTATACAAGTAACAATAAGTTGAAAGGTTTAGGAAAAGGAGGTAATTATATGCAACAAATGTTACAACAATTATTTGAGAGGGAATGCCGGAACTATGCATTTTATAAGCAAAAATTAAATGTCATAGAGGGACAGTATGATGAATTAACTAAGAGAAGGGATGAAATTTGTCAATATGGAGAAAGTTGTAGTAAAGTAAATGAGATAGCTACATTACTTAAATCAAAAGAATTTTTGAAAGTAAAAGATAAGCTAGATTTACCAGAAAACTTTGATACATTTAAAAAAAGCTTTTCAAATCACAAATTAGGCAAAGATTATTCTGGAGAACTTAAATTTATTGAGAAACAACAAGGTTGCTTAATACCGTTTATGAAAATATTAAGGGAAAACTTGAATAAATCTAAGGAGAATCTTTTTAAGTACATAGAAATGGCTTCAGAAAACAAAGTGAAATTTTTATTCACTAAAGACAATAAAACTGTAAGAGAAATATTTGTATTGTATTATAAAGATGGATTTAACTTTGGTCATAGACGTAATGTGATAGAAATTAGAGGGTGTAAATTAGATAAAAAGTTCATGAATGCTTATACATCAGTTGATACAAGAGAAAGACGGCTTGAAGCTCAAAATTGGTTTACAACAATGGCAGAAAAATATCGGGAATTCTAAACCTACATGAAAAAGGCAGAAAAGAAGTAATTAAATCTTTTCTGCTTTTTTTCTTTTTATTCTTTATTTGTGATTTCTTCTAAATCTAATAATTCTTGCCATCTGCTATCAACTTCTTTTTGGAATTCTTCTATCATCCATTCATTACCTGGTTTAAACATGTGCTTAAATCTTTTTTGTGGCCTTAAGAATTCTTCAATTGGTAATTTTTTGGCTGGTTTATAATTGATTTTATATTTTCCATCAATTACTTCATATAATGGCCAATAGCATGTTTCAACTGCTAATTTATTTATTTGCATTAACATGTCTGTTGGGTAACCCCATCCTCTAGGACATGGTGCCATTACATTCAAAAATGCTGGTCCTTCTGTATATATAGCTTTCTCAGCTTTTTCATATAAATCTTTAAAATTCATATATCCAATTGTTTGAGCAACATATGGAATATGATGTCCTACCATAATTTTTGTTAAATCTTTTCTTGATTGCATTTTTCCAGGTATAGTTGTTCCAGCAGGTGATGTTGTTGTATCTGCAAATTTTGGTGTTGCAGATGAACGTTGAATACCAGTATTCATATAAGCTCCATTATCATAACATACATACACCATGTCATGACCACGTTCCATAGCTCCTGATAAACTTTGAAGACCTATATCATAAGTTCCACCGTCTCCACCAAATGCTATAAATTTAGTTGTATTATCAATTTTTCCTTGTTTTTTCATGGATTGGTAAGCAGCTTCAGCTCCTGATAATGTAGCACCAGCACATTCAAATGCAGTGTGAATAAATGAATCAGTCCAAGCAGTGTATGGATAAATAAATGTTGAAACTTCCATACAACCAGTTGCACCAGCTACTACTGCATGATCCTCTGGTTTTAAAGCTCTCATTATCATTCTGGCAGCTGGAGGAGCTCCACAACCAGCACACATTCTATGGCCTGATGTGAATCTTGAAGGTTTACTTGCTACTACTTCTTTTAAATTATAAGGCATAACTATTCACCTTCCTTTCTTAATCCAAAATATCTATATGGATTTTCAACTTTTCCTGATTTAGCTATTTCTAATAAATCTTTATATACATTTTCTATATCTTCTGCTTTAGTATCTCTACCACCAATACCATAAACATAGTTTACAGCTGGCACGTATTTTTTAGTTACATACAAGCTACTAGTTACATCTTCGAATAGAGCACCACCAGCAGCATTTAATGAGTCTGATTTATCAAGTATTGCAACAGCTTTTAAATGTGATAATGCTTCAGATATTTCATCTACTGGGAATGGTCTAAATACACGAAGTTTTAATAAACCTGCTTTAATTCCTTTATTTCTTAATTCATCTACTACATATTTAGTAGTTCCAGCAGTTGAATTCATACAAACAATTGCAATTTCAGCATCCTCTAGTTTGTATTCTTCAAATAAACCATATTTTCTACCAGTCATTTTCTCAAAATCTTTTGCTACATCTAAAATTACTTGTTTAGCAGCTTTCATGGCATCTGCTTGTTGAACTTTATGTTCAAATAAATAAGCTTGTAAATCTAATGGACCAACAGCAATTGGTTCTTTTTCATTTAATAGATAATGTTCTGGATGGTATTCTCCAACAAATTCTTTTACTTTTTCGTCTTCTTCTAATTCTATATTTTCAATAGCATGTGAAGTAATGAAACCATCTTGACAAACCATTAAAGGTAATCTTACATTTTCATGCTCTGCAATTCTATGAGCCATTAATGTATTATCATATGCTTCTTGGTTATTTTCTGAAAATAGCATAATCCATCCAGCATCTCTTACTCCCATTGCATCTGAATGATCGCAATGTATATTTAATGGACCTGATACAGCTCTATTTACTAAAGATAAAACAATTGGTAATCTTAAACTTGAAGCAATATATATCATTTCCCACATTAATGATAAACCATTTGCAGATGTTGCTGTCATTGCTCTGCTACCTGCAGCTTCAGCACCAATACAAGCAGACATAGCACTATGTTCACTTTCAACTGCAACAAATTCTGTATCAACAGTACCATTTGCTACAAATGTTGAAAAATATTGAGGGATTTCTGTTGAAGGTGTAATAGGAAATGCTGCAACTACATCTGGGTTTATCTGTTTCATAGCAGTTGCTGCTGCTTCATTACCACTTAATCTTTCTCTTATACTCATAATTTATCTTCCTTTCTATAATTATTCTTCTTTCATTTCTATTGCTCCAAATGGACAAGTTTTAGCACATACGCCACATCCTTTACAATAATCATAATTAAAATCTTCTCTTTTACATTCTTCATTTACTGGGATTGCATCATCTGGACAAACAGGAAAACAAAGTCCACATTGTTTACATTTATCACTTAAGAAGATAGGTTTTATACTTCTCCAATCTCCAGTTTTAAATTCTTTAGCATTACCAGCTTGGTAGATATCACCACCAGGAGTCATTTCCTCCATAGGTGTATTAGGATTTATATTTGTCATATCTTTTTAACCTCCTTTAATGCCATTTCTAAAGCTTTCATATTACCTTCAATAACTTCAGGTTTTTTAGCAAATTTATGTTTAAATGAACCTTGCATATCTTCTAGTAAAGCTTCATCAGACATAATTCCACTTACTTTTACAATAGCAGCTAACATTGGAGTATTTGGAAAATATTTTCCAAGTGCTTCTTCTGAAATTTTTCTAGCATCAATTGTATAAATATCACCATTATATCCTTTTAATACGCTTTTTAGATAATCAGTAGACTTAGTTGTGTTAATAATGATGGCTCCAGTTTCTTTTAGTCCACTTGTTACATCGACTGATTCTAGAAGAGTATCATCAACTACAACTACATAATCTGGTTCATAAATGTTACTGTGAATTGTGATAGGTGTGCTACTAATTCTGTTATATGCAGTAATTGGGGCACCCATTCTTTCAGGACCATATTCAGGAAAACCTTGAATATATTTACCTGTGTTAAATGCGGCATCGGCAAGTAATAGTGAAGCTGTTTTTGCACCTTGACCACCTCTACCATGCCATCTAATCTCTATCAAGTTATCCATGTTAATTAGCCTCCTTTTAATTAATTTTTTACGAGTTTAGTATATGCCTAAATGTACTTAATGTCAAGAGATTTTTGTTGTACTTGGGAGTCAAAATAAAATATAAAAACAGAAGGAATTAATTTTCCTTCTGTTTCACCTTGTTATTAATATCATTATTTTTATCTTTATCATCATTGTCATTATCATTAGATTTTTTGGATTTTACTTTTGGAATCACTATATTTTTTGGTTTTTCACTAGTTCTTTTAGGTGTTTCAACATTTAAGTGATCATAAGCTGGTGATATATTTAAATTTGATCCGTCTCCAGAAACCACTTCTAAATTCTTTTTTTCTTCCATTAGAGCTACCTCCATAAATTAATTTTAAATAATATTATCATATTAAAACTAAAAGTGCAAGAGTTTATATAATTCCTGTTTTGGGGTCGGGTCTTAAAATGAGAATTTCTCAT
>CAQRYF010000050.1 GCA_948875265.1 uncultured Clostridia bacterium | reverse complement strand
GCTTCTTTTGTCTATTTTTTATTTCATTTTTTCCCACATATTATTTATGCTATAATAATCACTTTTCAAATCAACAAGTTTATGCTATACTATTTTAGCATTAAAAATTTAATCAAAATAATAGGAGGATAATCTATGATATTCAAAGAAAAACTAGTAACTGCAAAAGTACATCTAAACGTGGGTTTAGGAGACTCTTATAAGGAAAATCGGCATAAGACAAAAATAGCTGTATTTAGTGTTACAACTTATATTGATATTCCTAATATTAATTTGAATTGGGATGGTAGATGCTATTTAGATAAAAACGGAAATGTCTCATGGATTTTTTCTAAAGTATGTCCTAATAGTATTAAAAATTGGGTCGAAACTCTATATACTTCTAAAGAAGTATATAAACTTTTCCAAAATATGACCAAAGTAAAATCTCTATAGTTAGATTATCGAAGAAAAAGGCAAAATTTGCCTTTTTCTTTTTTATAAAATTCTAAAAAATAAGCAATAAAATAAAGAAGTTAGTTTGTTCTAACTTCTTTTATTATACATTAAAAATTGTTTTCTCCTCTTCCTTCTGGAAGTGCATCAGAATAATCAATTCTTATTCTGATTTTTGTTATAGCTCTTACTGCTCTTACTATTTTACTATTTTTTACTCTTTGCCATAAACTTGGTTTTGCTTCAAATGTTGTTTCTTGTATATATTGTTGTTCTTCTACTAATTGTGGCTCATCTGCAGCTACTTCTACTACTTCTTCTATTGGTGTTGGTATTGATTTTAGTGCATCTGCTATTTCAATTCCAATATAACTTAAAGCTTTTGATCTATCTTCTATTCTTTCCATATCTATTTCTATATGTAAATTAGACTCTAAATTATTAACTCTAGCATTTAATAGTTTCATAGCATCTTGATAATTTTGTGATGTTGTTCCCTTTGATTTACCAACTATTGTTAAAGTTTCTATTATATCTTCTGAAAAAGTTTTTTCTGCTTCTTTCACTTGAGCTTTCCAATCTTTTTCTTTATTTTTTACAACTTCTAGTATTTGCTTTAACTGCCCAGCTAAAGCAATATTTTGTTCTCTTTGTCTTATTAATTCTTCTATTTTTTTTGTATTTTCCTCAAATTGATTTGTTGCAAACTCAACTAGCCCATAAGCTGCTTTATATACGCTTGCAGGAAAATTCTTCTTTTTTGGATATTCAATTAAATATGTTTTTACTGATTCAATTAAATCCTTAAAATATGTATCATCTTCTAATTGTACTATTTGTTTCTTACTTTTTGGATTTATTAATTTTTGAATTTTATCTATATTTGATAATATTTTTTCTTCTGTGATAACCATTCTCACATTTACTATGCCAGATTTAGACATTGCAATGTACCTCCTTTATCTTACGCATGATTGATTTTGCTATTTCAACTATAATTATACATTAACTAACAAAAAACTACAATAGTCTTAAAATAATTTTATTTTAAATTTATGTTACAAGAATATTACATTTATATTACAATAGGTACTTTGTATAATAAATATTATAATATAATCATAGGGAAATGGGGACATTTAAACATATTTGTTCTTGTCCCCATTTGTTATTTCATTATTTATATTACTGTTTTTATTTCTTCAAATCTTTTAATTTTTTGTGTTGTAGTTTTTATTAAATCCTTATCAGTTAAAGTAATTTCTCTAATATATTTATATGCTGGCATTGTTTTATTTACTTTTTTAACTTCCTGCCATATCAACTCTTTTAATTTCTCTTCATCTGTTGTTCCATATCTTCCTTGTACAATATCTTTATCATAAACGATTTTGCTACATATTTTATAATCTCCATCATCTTCAGGTTTGCCATATACAAAACTTTCCTTTACACCATCTATTTTATTTACTAAAGTTTCAAGTTCTTCTGGATATATATTTTTTCCATTTTTTAATACAATTACAAACTTCTTTCTTCCAGAAATAAATATAAATCCATCTTTATCAATTTTAGCTAAGTCACCTGTATGTAGCCATCCATCTTCTAATGTTTCTTTTGTTGCTTCTTCATTATTATAATATCCAAGCATAATGGTAGGTCCTTTTACTAATAATTCTCCAATTCCTTCTTCATTTGGATTATCTATCTTAACATCTAAGCTTGGAAATGCCTTTCCTATTGAACCTAGTCTTTGATATTTATCATCTTCTGCTGCTATAACTGGTGAGCTCTCTGTTAACCCATATCCTTGAATCATTTTAATCCCAAAATCATTAAATCCCTTTTCTGCTTCTGGATCTAATGCTGCACCACCTGCAACAAATAATCTTGCTTTTCCACCTAAATTATCATGCACTTCTTTAAATAGTTTTTTTCTAATATCAATTCCAAATTTTAATAAGAAATTGCTTATTTTTATTCCTTTTTTTACAGTTTCTAATTTTCCTTTTTTCTCTATACCTTTCATGATTTTTTTGTATATTGTTTCATATAAGATAGGAACTGATATCATTGCTGTAACTTGAAATTCTTTAACATTGTCAGCAATATGTCTAATTCCTTCACAAAAAGCAATAGAGCAACCTTTTGAAATTGGATATAAAAATCCAACTGTACACTCAAAGGTGTGATGTAGTGGTAAAAATGATAGCATTCTATCATCTTCAGTTAATTTTATAACAGATGCTATATCCATTAGATTAGCACATATATTTTTATGTGATAACATAACTGCTTTAGACATAGCTGTTGTCCCTGATGTAAATAACATTATTCCCATAGTTTCACTATCGATTTCTGCGTCTAAAAATTCCCTATTTCCTTTTTCAATTAATTTTTTTCCTTCTTCCACTAACTCTTTTTGTGAATAAATATCATTTTCTTTTTTGTCTAAATCCATAGATATAAAATATTCTACATTTGTATTTCCTTGTTCTTTTATCTTATTCATTATTTCATCATATTTATTTGAGTATATTATTGCTGATACTTCTGAACGAATAATTAAACTTTCAATTTCATTATTTGGAAGTGCTTTATCTAAAGGCACAATTACTCCTACTCCCGTTACAGCTGCCAAATACCCTACGCACCATTCATATCTATTATCTGAAATTACAGCAATTCTCTTTCCTTTTAATCCTAGATTAATTAGAGCTGTACCCAAATAATTAACATCATCTCTAAATTGTTTATGTGTAATTTCTCTAAACTTTCCTTCTTCATTTGTTTTAAATATATATGCTGGTCTATCTCCAAATGTTTCACCTGACTTTTTAAGCATATCTTTTAAATCTGTGAATTCTGTAAATTCATGAATTGGCTCTCTCATTGCTTTTTCTCCTTTTTATTTTATTTTTAATCCTTCTATTACTGTGTTTTCAAATTCTTTATATAATTTCATAATATCAATTTTTTCTTCACTTCTAGCTTTATATACTAAACTTGAACATATTAAACCATAAATTTCAGAAGCAATTGCTTGTGGGTTTCCTTTTTTAATTTCTCCTTTTTCAATTCCTTCTTTTACAATGTTTTCTATTTTACTAATATATGAAAGAATATGTTTTTTACACATTTGATTTCTTGCTTCATTTCCCCAAAATTGGCTTAGCAATATTGTTATTAAATCTTCATACTTTACTACTATTTTAATTTGTATTAACACAATTGCTTTTAATTTATCTATATAATTTGGAAATTTAGCTGTTTTTATATCAACACTATTATTTAAAAGCTTAATTCCTTCTTCTACTAAAAAGTTAAATATCTCTTCTTTGCTTGAAAAATGATAATATAATGTACCTTTTGCTACACCAACAGTTGCTGTTATTTCTTCAATACTTGTTGCATCATATCCTTTTTCTGCAAATAGTCTCATTGATGTTTCAAATATTTTTCTTTTTGTTTTATTCATATTTTCTAACATCCTTTCAATTTTTGCTATAAATCAGTTTATATTATATATTCTTTTATATAATATTGCAATAGTTTTATGTTACTTTGAACTGGTTGTTCAAATATTTATATATATTTAATTATATATGAAAGCCACTTAATTTAGTAATTAAATGGCTTTATTTTATATCTATATTTTCTTACTATATTGCTTTTCTTTTTATAACCTATTATTTTACGATAGCTTTTTCTATATTTATAATTAGTTTCACTAATTATTTTTCTAAAAAAATTAATATTTTTATTTTGTACTTCAAGTATTTTTGATATATTCATATTTTGATTCTTTTGTAAATTATTTAATTTTTGAATTGTTTTTTCTTGTAAGTCTCTTATTTTGTTTTGCTCAGTTATTATATTTTGTTGTTCCTTTTTCATTTCTTCAACATCATTTTTAATATCTAAAAGTATTGGTAATATATTTTTTTCTATTAAACCACCTCCTATTACTTTTGACTTTACTATTAAACAACTTTTTTATCATTAGTATTTTGGTTTTCTTGTTGAATTTTAAGAATTAATAATTTAGATTTTAATTTTATTTATAGAATAAAAATGTATAGATATAAAATTTTTTATATGTTACCATATTTTTACAATTAATACAATATTTTTTTAAAATTTCACCATATTTTCACAATAATTTCTTTACATTTTTTATAAACTAATATAAAATGATTTTAAACTGGATATAATAAAGAAAAAATATGGAGGAAACAAATGAAAAATAAAAATGAATTAAGTTATAAAGATTTAAAAATGAATTGTAATACTGATATGTTTAAATTCGATTCTACCACTGAAGAATTAAATCCAATTCAGACAGGAATTGGACAAGATCGTGGTATAAAAGCTTTGGAATTTGGGTTACAAGTAGATGTTAAAGGTTATAATTTATATTTAGAAGGTCCAAGTGGGGTCGGCAAAACAATGTATACAAAAAACTATTTGGATAAGATAGCATCTAAGAAAAAAACACCATCAGACTGGTGTTACATTTATAATTTTGAAAATCCAAATGAACCTATTGCAGTAGAATTACCTGCTGGTCAAGGAAGAGAATTTAAAGAGTCTATGGATGGATTTATCAAAGAGATTAGAAAAGATATACAAAAAACTTTTAACGCTGATGATTTTGAAAAAGAAAAGGCTTTATTAAAACAAGCATATGAAGAAAAACGTTCTGAGTTATTAGATAAATTGAATGAAGAAGCTTCTAAATATAATTTCCAAGTTAAAAGTGCTCAAAATGGTATATATATGATGCCAGTTGTTGATGGAAAAGCTATTGAAGAAGAAGAATTTAATAAATTAGATGATAATATAAAACAAGAATATGAAGAAAAATCTGTAATAGTTCAAGAGCAAATTATGAATGTTATTGGTCAAATTAAAGAAATTGAACGTCAATCTGATAAAAAGATTTCTGAGTGGCAATCAAATGTTGCACTTCTTACAGTTAATGTTCATATTAATTATATAAAATCAAAATATAAGAGAAATAAAAAGATAAATAAATTCTTAAATGATGTTAAACAAGATGTTCTAAAAAATATTCCATATTTCTTAGAAGATGAAACTAAGAATACTCAGGCAACTCCACAAGCTCCTGTTCAGAAAAAACCTGACCCTTGTCTAAATTATAGAGTTAATTTATTTGTTGATAATTCAAATCGCGAAGGTGTTCCAGTTATAATGGATTCAAATTATTCTTACCACAATATATTTGGTTCATTAGAATATGAAAACTATTATGGAGCATTAAAAACAGACCATACTATGTTAAAGCCAGGTCTTATGCAACAAGCTAATGGTGGTTATATAATCTTTCAAGCAAAAGATTTGATTTCTAATGGTATGTGTTATGAAGCATTAAAAAAGGCTTTAAGAGTTAAAAATTTAAGTATAGAAAACACTGCAGATCAACGTTCTTCTATGGTAATGATTTCTTTAAAACCTGAACCAATTCCTCTTGATTTAAAAGTTATTTTAATTGGTAATAGCAATATTTATCAAACACTTTTAGCAATGGATTCAGATTTCAGAAAGTTGTTTAAAATCAAAGTTGAATTTGAAGATGATGCAATAATTAATACTGATAATGTTAATAAATTAGCTCAAATTGTATATGGTTTTTGTGAAAACGAAAGACTTCCTCATTTAGATAAAACTGCTATGGCAAGATTAGTTGAATATGCTTCAAAACTTGCTGGAAGTCATAAAAAGCTTTCTACTAGGTTTAATGATTTAATGCAAGTTGTTGGTGAAGCTGCAACCTGGGCTAAAATTTCTAAATCAAAAGTTGTTACAGCAAAATTTATAGATAAAGCTTTATCAGAAAGAATTGAAAGAATAAAAAAATATGATGCTAAATATTTAGAAATGATAAAAGAAAATTCTCTTTTAATAAATACTTCTGGTTTTGAGGTAGGTCAAATAAATGGTTTAACAGTTATGACAATTGGTGATTATACTTTTGGAAAACCTGCTAAGATTACTGTTAATACTTATACTGGAAAAAATGGAATTGTAAATATAGAAAGAGAAGTTGAAATATCAGGACCTTCTCATTCAAAGGGTGTATTAATACTTACAGGATATTTAGGTGAAATGTTTGCACAAAATATGCCTTTATGTTTAACAGCAAGTATTTGTTTTGAACAATTATATAATGGTGTAGATGGAGATAGTGCTTCAAGTACTGAATTATATGGGCTACTTTCTAGTCTTTCTGGCATACCTATTAATCAGTCAATTGCTGTTACTGGTTCAGTAAATCAAAAGGGGCAAATCCAGCCAATTGGTGGTGTTAATGAGAAAATAGAAGGATATTTCCAAGTATGCAAAGTTCGCGGTCTTGATGGTTCTCATGGTGTTATGATACCTGTTCAAAATGTCGATAATTTACAATTATCAGATGAAGTTGTAGAAGCAGTTAAAAATAAACAATTTCATATTTACTCTGTTTCAACAATTGAAGAAGGAATTGAAGTGTTAACAGGTGTTCCTGCTGGTAAAAAAGATAAAGATGGCCACTTCCCTGCTGGAACAGTTAATTACTTAGTTTATGAGAAATTAAAAAAATATGCTAATATAAATAAAGAATTAAATAACTAAAATATTAAAACATTAATAAAAAGCCTATATATTTCTATATGGGCTTTTTTGGATATTAAAATTATAAATTTACAAAATATATTTCTAAAATATATTTTGTAAATTAAATGCATATTTATCTTCAATATGTTTTAATATAAAAATATTTTTATCTAGTTCGCTAAGTGAATCTGCATATTCTTTAGATTCTATAAAACTCTTCATTCCTGTTAGATTAGTCTCAACTTTTTCAAGCTCATCATGTTCAATATAATAAGCTAATTTATCATGCCTTTTTTCCCAGTCGTTTACCGTCTTATCTATTTTCTCTTTTATTTGAGTTTCCATATTTTCATTGTTCTCTATATTTAAAATATCTTCTCTTAACTCCCCTAATTCTTCTGATAAATATTTTACTGATTCAACTGTATAATTTTGAGTAATAACATTCGCCACTATAATTGCTATTACAATAACAACACATATAATTGTTTCCTTCCACATTTATAAAGCCCCCTTATCTTGTTTTTTTTGGCAAAATATCTGTCCTTTTCCATCTAAGGTGACTACTAATGCTTCTTCTGGCTTCATTTTAAACTTTCCAACTTGTTTTTTTAACCACTCATAATTTTTCCCTAAAGCTTGTAAATTTTTTTCCATAACTTTTCCATCCACAACTAAATCATATGGTATCCCTTCATATTCTGGTTGTATCTGAAAATCTTCAGGTATTGTAGTTCGCTTTTCTGGCTTTTGAATAACTGTAACTTGTCCACTAGTTTCTAATATTGCATATTCTACATCTCCTAAATTTACTACATTATTACCTCTTAGTCTTTCTTCTAATTCATTTATAGTAAATCTTTCCTTCTTTAAAGCCTTTTCATCAATCTTACCTCTATAAATTAATATAGTCGGCTTTCCACATATAACTTCTCTTGCTTTTAAACTTTTCATATTGATAATAGAAATAATTAAATGCATTACTAAAAGTCCTAATATTGGAATAATACCATTAAAAATTGGTATTCCAATTTCTGTCATTGGAATTGATGCCAAATCTGCAATCATTATTGATATTGCAAGTTCAAATGGCTGTAATTGTCCTATTTCTCTTTTTCCCATTAATCTCATAACGATTAATACAACTAAATATAAAACAATAGCTCTAAAAAATGTAATTAACATTTTACACCTCTTTTTCTATTTTTCATCTTTTTTTATCTTTTACAAATTTTAACTATATTATACAAATAGTTTTGAATAAATTTTATTTTTTTGTTCATAATAATTTTAGAACCTTTGAAAATTTTACATTATAAATTTTAAAACTAAGGAGGTTAGACTTATGTCAGAAGTTCAAGGTAATAGTACAAAAAGTGGAGCTTCTACTGTTTGGCAAGTAATCGGAAGACTAGTTGCTGCTGCAGTAGTTTTAGCAATAACTGCATTTTTCACACCAGGTTTCACAATTAATAACTTCTGGGCTTTAGCTATAGCAGCTGTTGTCCTAACAGTTATTGATTATTTAGTTATAAAATTTACAGGTCTACATGCTAGTCCTTTTGGTAAAGGATTTGTAGGATTTGCATTAGCCGCTATAATTTTATATGTTACTCAATTCTTTGTTGCTGGTTATTCAATTTCTTGGATGGCTGCAATAATAGGTGCATTAATATATGGTGTAGTTGATTACTTTATACCTGGAAATCAAGGAATGTAGTAAAAAACCAGCTTTAATAGCTGGTTTTCTCATTTTGGGGTCGGGTCTCAAAATGTTAATAAATATATTATCCTATTTAATTAAAAAAATTCTCATTTTGAGACCCGACCCCAAAACGAGAAAACAAAAATTAATTTTTTCTTACTATTTCTCCCTGTCTTTTGTATATACTTTCTTTAGCAACTACTCCTCTTACAGAAGAAAGTGGATATATATTAGAGTTTTTTCCAATTATAGTTCCTGGATTTAATATACTTCCGCATCCTACTTCTACTTCATCTCCAATCATAGCTCCAAATTTCTTCATTCCTGTTTCTATTTTTTCTTTTCCATTCTTTACTACAACTAATTTTTTATCTGATTTTACATTTGAAGTTATTGATCCTGCTCCCATATGTGATTTATATCCTAATATTGAGTCTCCTACATAATTATAATGAGGAACTTGAACTTTATTAAATAGTATAACATTTTTTAGTTCTGTAGAATTTCCAACAACTGCTCCCTCTCCCACAATCGCATTTCCTCTAATAAATGCACAATGCCTTACTTCTGCATTTTCTCCTATGATTGCAGGTCCATTAATATATGCTGTTGCAGCCACTCTAGCTGTTTTTGCTATCCATACATTTTCTCCTACTTTTTTATAATTATCTTCACTTAATGTATTTCCAATTTTAATTATAAATTCACTTATCTTAGGCAATACTTCCCATGGATATGTAGCACTCTCTAATAATTCTTTTGCTATTGTTTCGTTTAAATTATATAAATTATATATTTTACATTCTTCCATTTACTTTCTTCCTCTCTTTTTCACTTTTTGATTTAAGTTAAGACTATATTACTAAATTTATAATATAGTCTTAATTTATATATTATATAATTAAAGAAGTGTCAAACTTTATTTACCCTAGCAAGGACAAAAAGAACGTCCCTATGTCCCTCTTTTTTGTCTCTCCCAGTATTTTTCGTATAGTTCTTTTGCTGTTTTTGGGCTATCTACTCCTTCTTTATTTTTTACAGGTGCAAAGTCATCTTCTCTTTTTCCTCTTAAAATGGCAATATCATCAAAAAATTCAAATGCATCAAATATAAATGATTCAAATTTATATGAGTTTGGTTCTTCTGGTATAATTTCTCTTCCATTTTCATCTATATATGAATTTTTCTTAAATGCACTATGATACATTAATGCTTCTTTACTTACTTTTTCAATAGCATCAATAGTATATAAGTTGCACATAATATGTGATTCTCCATATTTTAGTTCTCCGTTTATGTCTGTTTCTTCTGCCATTTTTTCTGGTAATTCTGCATATTCTATTACTTTTGGGTGATTATTCATTTTGCAAAATACTCCAACTTTTTCATGTGGATTTGCTTTTACAACTGATTTAGATGCAATTTGTACTCCTTTTTTTATAGCCATTCCAAGTAATGTAACATCTGCCATTTTTAATAAGACATTATCTACTCCACCTATAAAAATCCATTTAATTCCTCTTTCCTTCATATCTGCTAAAGATCCACTTGCTCTTAATGAAGAATATGTACCACCATTTCCATCAGATGCTTCTTTTATTTTCATTTCTTTATTAATAAGAAGTTTTCCTTCTGTATCTACTAATGGTAATTCACTTTGAGTAAATATAATAATGTCTTTTTGGCTATATCCAAAATAGTTATTTTTTTCTAAAAAATTAACTGTTTCTTCGTTATTTTCTTTACTTGTCATTATGTACCAAGGAATTATAGTTTCATATTTTTGATTCGCTTCTTTCAAATTTTCTGCTAATATCTCAAATAAATATTTTCCTTTTCCATACACATCTAATTTGAAAGTACCTTTTGGTCCTGTATGTCCTAAACGTGTTCCTTGTCCTCCAGCCATTGTTACAACTGCATATTCACCTTTTCTAATTGCTGTTTCACCTAACATGTCAAATTCTTCTTTTTGTTCTTTAGTTAATTTTTCTTTATCTAAATATGATGTTGATTCTATTTTATTTTCTTTTATTTCTATTTCTTTTTTTGTATTATCATATAATTCCATTATTTGGTCAAAGTCTATATTGCTTATTTGCTCTATTAATTCTTCTTTTTCTTTTTCTTCTATTTTACTTAATAGATTTATTATATGATGTTGGTTATATTCTTTTAGCAAATCTATTGTATCTTGAGTTTTATCCATTATACATTTTCAATCCTTTCTTGCTGTATCTAAACTTTTGGTATATTATATGCCATTTTTTTAATATTGCTATTTTATCATACTTTTTTTTCTTTATCAAGTTTTTAGGTAAAACTTGTCATATTCTCAAAAATTGCTCAATATATATTAACTAAAGTAATTTAAGTAACGAACATTTTTCTTGAGAATTTAAAGGAGGTATATAGATGGAAAATACAAGATTGTATCAAGACATCGCAAAAAGAACTGATGGAGATATTTATGTAGGGGTTGTTGGTCCTGTACGAACTGGTAAGTCTACTTTTATTAAAAAATTTATGGATTTACTTGTTATTCCTAATATTGATAATGAATATAAAAAGGAGCGTGCAAAAGATGAACTTCCACAAAGTGCTGGTGGAAAAACTATTATGACAACAGAACCAAAATTTGTTCCAAATGAGGCTATTGAAATTACATTAGATAATAATTTAAAATTTAAAACTAGATTAGTTGATTGTGTAGGTTACTTAGTTGAAAATAGCCTTGGATATTTAGAAGATGATATGCCAAGAATGGTTAAAACACCATGGTCTGATGAAGAAATACCATTTGAAACAGCTGCTGAAATTGGAACAAAGAAAGTAATTCAAGAGCACTCAACAATTGGTATTTTAGTAACAAGTGATGGTAGTATAACTGATATCCCAAGAGAGGATTATATAAAAGCTGAAGAAAGAGTAGTGTCAGAACTACAAGCATTAAATAAACCTTTTATTATTTTATTAAATTCTTCTGAACCAAATTCTAGTTATACTAATGAACTTGCACAAAATTTAAGTGAAAAATATAATACTTCTGTAATACCTACAAATTGTGAGTACTTAACAATTGATGATATCAATAATATGTTTTCTAAAGTATTATACGAATTTCCTGTTGAACAAGTTAGTATCAAATTCCCTAGATGGGTTGATGGATTAGATTTTGATCATCCATTAAAATCAGAATTATATAAAGAAATTAAAGATGCTTTTTCAGAGATAAATGTTTTAAAAGATGTTTCTAGTTGTGTGAACACTATCAAACAAACTGATATTATATCTAGAACCTCAATTACAGATATCCAATTAGGTTCTGGAAATGTAAATGTAGAAATTACTTTAAAAGAAGAATTATTCTATCAAGTATTAACTGAAATTAGTGGTGTTGAAGTTTCTAATGAAGGTGATTTATTTAGCATAATCTCTGACCTTTCTAAAACAAAGAAAAAATATGATAAAATCGCATATGCTTTGGATGAAGTAAATCGAAAAGGTTATGGTATAGTTACACCAACATCAGATGAACTTATTTTAGATGAACCTGAAATGGTAAAACAGGGATCTCGATTTGGAGTTAAATTACGTGCAACTGCCCCTTCAATCCATTTAATAAAAACAAATGTCACAACAGAAGTTTCTCCTATTGTTGGCTCTGAAAAACAATCTGAAGAACTTGTAAATTACCTACTTTCTGGATTTGAAAGTGACCCTCAAAAAATTTGGGAATCTAACATATTTGGAAAGAGCTTACATGAGCTTGTAAATGAAGGCTTACAAACTAAACTTTGTAAGATGCCAGAAGATGCTCAAATAAAATTACAAGAAACATTAGAAAGAATTGTTAACGAAGGCAGCGGCGGATTAATTTGTATTATACTATAAATAATCCCTTTTTGGGGTCGGGTCTTAAAATGTGAATTCACATTTTA
>CAQRYF010000049.1 GCA_948875265.1 uncultured Clostridia bacterium | reverse complement strand
TCGATATCTATATTAAATAGTCCACAATTTAGCTTTAAATTGTGGATTGTTTAAATTTTTATTATTTTATACTTTTTATCTCTTTTTCTGTCATTCCAGTAATTCTACTAATTAACTCAATTGGTAACTTTTCTTTTAACATATTTTTTATATCTTCAATTTTTCCTTCAACTTTGCCTTCAATCTTTCCTCTTTTTATTGAGTCTTCTCTTAGTTTTTCTCTTTCTTTATTTAATGTTTCTATAACTTGCATCATAGGCCTCTCCTCCTCCATTTCTATATTTCTCAAAATTTTCTTTGATAAATCCTTTTTGAATTGATTTTTTATTATTACTTTTGTAGCTATTATAAAAAAGTCTTTTTCTTCTTTACTATATATTGTTTTTTTGATTTTTAATTCTTTTAATATTTTATTCAAATTTTCTATAAACTCTTTTTCTGTTTTTTACTTTTCTATAAGCATTAATTTACTTATTATTGATGGTTCTTTTAATAATTTTTCATTACTAATATTATTCACATCTAACACATTATATTTTGACAATTCTGTTCCTTTGTATTTATTCCACTTTAATTGAGCTCTTTTTAAATCTAATTCTGCATTCCATTTTTGATTTCCAGTATATAAGATTATTGGTATCACAACTGGATATTTATACTCTTTATTTTTATAATTTTCTTTCGTATCTATTATTACACTATCAATAATCTCCAATTCATATTTTAATATTCTATATGGCATAGAATAATCAATCTTTGTTTGATGCTCTATTAAGAAAAAAACATTTTCGTTTTTTATTTTATAAACAACATCTGCTTCTGAATTTTTCAGTCTTTCTGAAATATAACTACTATTATATTTTTCTATTTCACTTGTATTTATTATTTCTTCCCTATTCAAAAAATTACTTATTATTTGAATCGCATTTTCTTTTTTATCTAACGCTTTTCTAAATATTTTGTCATGTGGATTCTTTACTTCGGGCACTTCATATTTTTTACTATTGTCTTTTAAATTAAAAAAGTTTATTCCATATCTTATTTTATATAATTCGTACTCTTTATTAGTAAATATTTCTATATTACTTATATATTTATCATTATAATTTAGATTGCTCTTATTGTCAATATTTATTTTATAGTCAATATTGTTTTTGTCTAATATTGTTCTTATAACTATTCACCTCTTCTTTATTTTTAATACTTCTTTGGATTTCACTTAGATTTTTAAAATTAATTTTAAATTTTATTATTTTCTATCTTGATTTAAAATTTGAATAAATGCTTTTATATGATACTATGAAACGTCAAACTTTGCAATTATTTTTCGTCGCAAAATTCGACAAAACTATTTTATCCCCCAATTTTTAACAATAAAAAAGAGATATAAAAATAAATTTATATCCTTTCATATTTATTAATATACATAATTTTGTGGATTATATGCCACTCCATTTACCCTTACTTCTAAATGCAAATGTGGTCCTGTAGAATTACCTGTCGAACCAACAGCTGCAATTTTCTGTCCCTGAGATACTGTTTGTCCTACTTGAGCATACAACTTACTACAATGCGCATAATATGTTTGAACACCATTTTGATGTGTTACTACTATCATATTACCATAAGAACCTTTATACCCTGCAAATGTAACTGTTCCAGAAGACGCAGCTACTATTGGAGTACCTGTTGAAGTCGCTATATCTAATCCTGTATGAGAAGACCTTCTTATACTACTACCTGCTCCAAATCTTGATGTAATAATTCCTGATACTGGCCTTACCAAAGATATTCCTATATTGGCTTTAGCGGTTGAAGTCTTTCCTGCAGTATTAACTGATCCTGTCGCTGTATATTTTGATGTATTTTTATTTGCTATAGTTACTGTTTTAGCTGGTTGAATGTATAATTTAGAAATTGCCTCTTCTGTTGATACTAAATCTTTTATCTCTGTTTCATATTTTTCAACAATTGATATATGTTCCATATTAGTACTTTTCTTTTCTTTTAAAGACTTCACTATATTTTCTGCCTCTTCAAATTTTGACACATATATCTTTTCTTCTTGATTATCTAATATAGCATAATATCTGTAATATGTAACCCCCTGTTCTTTAATCTTATTGTATATTTCATCATCATTTGCTACTATATTCTTTTTTAATAAACATAATTTATATTCTGGAAGATTAGCTATTTGCACAAACGCAATATTTTCGTTACCATCTTCTCCATTTTCTATATAGTCATTTATTTTATGTTGTAATTGAGTTCTATTTTCAGTATATCCTACTTGCTCTCCATTTATAAAAACACTATATGTTGGTTTATATAAAAACGCAATTGCTCCAATTATTAAAAAAGTTGCAATCATAAAAAGAACTACAAATTTCACTCCTCTTCTAGTATGTACCATTATCTTTTTTAACATTATCTTATCTCCTTTGTACAAATCTTATATCCATATTGTATAATGCTTGTATAAATTCAATGTAATAATATTGTAATATTCTATTTTTTGCAAAGATAGTAACCCTCGAATTTCCGTAAGTTTTTTGCCTTTTCTTTTACTTATCTTTATTTTATTCCTTTTATCTCTTATTTTCTTTTTCAAATGATTTTAGGGACGGAGGAAAAAATCATCTGTTTTACAAAGCATGATTTTTTCCTCCGTCCCTAAAATCCTATTGTTGTAATTCTGTCTTTACTGTTCCTATTTCAGTAACAGTAGCTTTTTGTGCTGGTTTATAATACCCCTTTGATTCTGCTATTTTGAATAATTCATATTGAAAACTTTCGTCATTATTTCTTATTTGTTGAAATGTTTGTCTTAACTGCATATTTTCTGACTCAGATATTGCTGTTTGATATGCTGTCAAGTCTGCTTTTACACTACCTAAAATGTCATTAACCATTGTTTTTTCATCCATATTATCTTCCCTCCTAATTAATTATTTAAAAAATTCATTAATTTTTGTTTTGTATTTAATGCATCCTGTGCTGATTTTGTAAATATTTGTTTTATTTGTGGGTCAACAGCTTGTGAAGAATAAGTATTTAATTTTTGATATGCTGTTTCATGTGCTCCTATTAAGTGTCTTAGATGTTGTAATTCTACTAAAGTTAAATCTGCCATTTTTATCCTTCCTTTCTTTTTGTTATTCTTAAATTATTATTTCCTAATTATTTTCTTTTATACATATATGCATAAAAACACAAGGAATATTAATTTATTTCTTGTGTTTTTATTTTTAATTTTTTGTAATTTTAAAATTTCTATTTTAGATTTACGTTATATAATTTCTAAGTTAGCAAATTTAGCCATTAATCTCTTATGCCCAACCTTATCAAAGTTTATATCAACTTTCAAATCTTCGCCTTCTGGCTCTACCATATTTATAGTTCCTTCTCCAAATTTCTTATGAAATACTCTAACTCCTGCTTCATATTTTGATAAGTCAACACTATTATTTGATGCCTTTTTTCCTAAATTACTTAAAAAGCTTTCTGCTGTTCTAAATGCAAATCCTGTATTAGTTGTTTTACTTGCTGCTACAGCTGGTTGTTTATCATTTATCCTGTATGTTTTAACATTTCCATTATCTCCGCTTCCATATGTCCAACTATAGTTAGAGTCTTTAAACATTTCTTGTTTGTTACTTGTTTCTCCAAAAGCCTCCTCATATCCTTCTAATAATTCTTCTGGTATTTCTTGTAAAAATCTTGATGTTTGATTATAGCTTGTTGAACCAAATATTGTTCTTTGTTTACTACAAGTTAAAAATAAGTTTTCTTTTGCTCTTGTAATTCCAACATAACATAAACGTCTTTCTTCTTCTAACTCTTGTGGTTCTGAAATTGATTTGTATCCTGGGAATATTCCGGTCTTCCATTCCTACTAAAAACACAACAGGGAACTCCAGACCTTTTGCACTATGCAAAGTCATAAGTGTCACAGATTCTTCTGTTTCTTCTATATTATCCAAATCACTAGATAATGTTATTCCTTCTAAGAACTCGCTTAATGAATTTTCTGCGAATTCTTCTTCAAATTCTATTGCAACTGTTAAGAACTCTTCTAAGTTATCTATTCTATTTTCTGCCTCTATTGTATTTTCGTTTTCAAGGGCCTTAGTATATCCACTCTTTTTTAATACACTTTTTATTAATTCAGATATTGTTAATTCATCTTTCTTTAGTTTTAGTTCTTCTATTACATTTACAAATTCTCTTGAATTTAAATATACCCTATTTAAGCCATATTGATCCGAATTTTTTATTACTTCATACATAGATATTCCATTAGTTATTGCTAATTGTTCAACTTTGTCTAAACTAGTTTTCCCTATTCCCCTTTTAGGTTCATTTATAATTCTCTTTAAGCTTAAATTATCTGCACTATTTTGTATTAATCTTAAATATGCAATTAGGTCTTTTATTTCTTTTCTTTCATAGAATTTCAATCCACCTACAATTTTATAAGGTACATTCTCTCTTCTAAAAATATCTTCTATTGCTCTTGATTGTGTATTCATTCTATATAAAACTGCAAAATCAGAATATTTATAATACTCTTCTCTTTTCAAATGCTCTATCTGTTCTACTATATATGAACCTTCATCATATTCATTATCTGCTTGATATACTTTTGGCAGATTTCCTTCATCATTTTGTGTCCATAATTCTTTTTTATATTTTACTTCATTATTTTTTATTACTGAATTTGCTGCTTTCAGAATATTACCTGTACATCTATAGTTTTGCTCTAATTTTATAATTTTTGTTCCTGGAAAATCTCTTTCAAAATTTAATATATTTGAAATATCAGCTCCTCTAAAACTATATATTCCTTGATCATTATCCCCTACAACTGTTATATTTCCATTCTTAGATGCCAGTAATGTAACTAGAGTAAACTGAGATTTGTTTGTATCTTGATATTCGTCTACCAACACATATTTAAATTTATTTGAATAATATTCTAATACATCTGGATTTTCCATCAATATTTTTATTGTATAATTTATAATATCATCAAAATCAATTGCATTATTTTCTCTTAATCTTTTTTGATATAACTCATATACTGTTGCAATCTTTTCTTTTCTATAATCTCCATTCGCTCTTATTGAATACTGATCAGGCTCTAACATTTCATTTTTTGCATTACTGATTTCAGAAAGAACTGCTCTATCTGTAAACAATTTATCATCTATTGCTAAATCTTTTAAGCATCCTTTCACTAATGTTTTTTGATCTGAGGTATCAAATATTATAAATGATGAGTCAAATCCTATCCTATCTATAAATCTTCTTAATATACGCACACAAATAGAATGAAATGTTCCCATCCATATATCTTTCGCATCATCTCCAACTAACCCTGCAATTCTTTCTTTCATTTCATTTGCTGCTTTATTTGTAAATGTTATAGCCAATATATCCCATGGTTTTACATCCTTTTCTCCTATTAAATAGGCTATTTTATGTGTTAATACCTTTGTTTTTCCACTTCCTGCTCCAGCTATTACTAGGCAAGGCCCCTCTGTATTCACTACAGCTTCATATTGTTTATCATTTAATCCTTTTAATATATCCTGCATTTATTTTTTCCTTTCATTTTAATTCTATTTCATATTTTTACTTTGTTCATTTCAAATGTCTGTTTGCATTTTACTATATATAAAATTAAAAAGCAAGTAATTTTTCAAATTACCCGCTAAATCTTTTTTAATATAAAATCATAAATTTGTTGCAAACATTCCTATGTAAAATATCACTTTTGAAATTTTCATTCCTCCATTTTTCATTGGAACCGCCATTGATATTCCTTCTGGTTGATTCTAAAATAGACAGTCTTCATTTTTTGTTTTGACTAATCTAATATTGAATATTAAATTAGTCAGTTTTGTATTCTATATAAACATCATCATAAATAAAGGATAATGTTCAATTCCTAAACTATCAACATATATATTTGTATCTTTTTCTAATTTAATATATCTTGATACTGTTTTATAATTATTAACAATTGAATTTAAAGATTTTGATTGTTTATTATTTCCTGATTTTACTTCAATTGCCGTTACAACTCCATTAATGTTTAATATAAAATCCACTTCTAATTTACTCTTTTTTTCATAGTACATTACATCACTATATCGAGTTTGAATTTCTTCAGCACATACATTTTCTAATATAGCACCTTCATTAATATATAATTCATCATTTAATATATCTTTTTGTATTCCTTCTTCATACATTGATATTAAGAGCCCTGTATCTCTCATATATATTTTAAAACAATCTAAACGCAAATTTGATTTTAATGGAGCTGCTGGTTCTGTAAGATTATAACAGTAGTTAATAATCCCAGCATTTTTTAACCATTCAATACTACTGCTATATTTTCTTTCTCCGACGTTTTTCTCTCCTTTTAAAATATTTACATAAGAAAATTTCTTATTTTTTTTTGCTAATTGTGCAGGAATACTATCAAACGTATTTAACACTTTTTGCCTAATTGTCGTTTCTGCATATTTTACAACATCTAATTTATAATCTTCAATCATTGATTTTTGTAAAGACATCACTTTCCCTAAACTTTTTTCTTTAACATATTCATCTACAATTCTTGGCATTCCACCCACTATTAAAAACATCATAAATTGTTTATTTAATTGCGTTAATATATATTCATCAATCGGTGTTCTATTTTCAAACCACTTTTTTACTTCAAAAATTAGATTTTCTTTTATTCCAACTGCCCATAAAAACTCTTCAAAATCAAGTGGATACATATCTACGATTTTCTCATAACCAACCGGATATGATGTTATTTCTTTATAATATAATCCAAGTAATGAACCTGATGCTATAACATCAATTCTTTTATCCATTGCGAAACTTTTTAAAGCAACTCTAGCATTTGGACAACTTTGAATTTCATCTAAAAACAAAACCGTTTTTCCTGGTTTTATTTCTATACCTGGAAATGTTACCTCTAATTTCATAATTAAAGTATGGGCATCTAAATCCCCATTAAATATATCTTTTAGTGTTGGAGATAAATCAAAATTTATATAAATATAACTTTCATAGTTTTCTTTACAAAATTGTTCTATTATAAAAGTTTTTCCTACTTGTCTAGCTCCTCGTATTAATAAACATTGCTTATTCTCTTCATTTTTCCAATCCATAAGTATTTTTGTTATTTTTCTTTTTAGCATGAATTATCACCTCTAATATATATTATACAATTTCCTCAAATTTTATGCAAGTTTATTCCACCACTTTTACAATTTAATCACAAGTTTTTATAACCACTTTTTGATATAGCTTGCAATTTTTTAAAATCAAACAAAACATCTACTTGCTTATCTTTCTATTTTATTAATAATTAACTTCATAATTTCAGGTGTTGGCCTTTCTAATTTTAAAAATTCTTTCACAATCTTTTCTATCTCTTTACTATCATCTTCTTTTTTATTTTTTATCTCAAAGTAAAAGTGCTTTTACCATACTTGTGTTACTAATAATAATCTTCTCTCTAACTCATTTTTTGCCATATATTGAACAATTCCATGATTCCAATTATTAACTTTATATGGTTCACTTTTTAATATATAAAATTTTGCTTCTTTTAAAAAGTTATCATATTCATTATTATTAAAAAGAAATCTTGGCTCATGTATACCATATGAATTTAAATCATGCTTATTTTCACTATTTATTTCTATTTCTTTTTGAATATCATGGCTGAAATTTGAAATATAGCTATCAATATCACTATGATCCATTTCAAAAAGTAACTCAAGATTAAATCCACCTTGCAAAAATTGTGGACAATAAAAGAATCTAACATTATTACTGTCTAATATATCATTTGGAATTTTATTTGGAAATTGATATGTATAGATATCATATCCTGCAATATTATATATGTGTTCATATCTTAATGGATTATTCTCATATGAAGTTCCTTCATCTACTGCTACAAATACAAGAATAAAAAAATTAAGAACTATACTTATTACTATTAAGCCAATGGTTATTATAATACCTAGTATATCTTTTATTTTTTCTCTTTTTAGCAACCAAACAATAGATATCATAAAAGTAATTGGAATTACTAATATTATTGATTTTAATAAATGCGGATTGATTGTACAGAAATTAAGCTGATAAAACCAAAATATATAATTAGTTATTACTATGCTTAATAGTATAATATAAAATTTTTTGTATTTCACATTATCACCTTCTTTTATTTTTAAGTATTATATATTAATTTTAATATATTGTCAAACGTTTGTTTTGATTTCTTCCTAAAAATAAGACTACATAGGTAGCCTTATAAATATTATTTATGTTCCATATTAAATTTTATTGTTACATTATATTCATGCATTACTCCTGAAGCTACTGATATCATAGCCATATTATTAGCAGTACTCCCAAATAATCCTTTTATTAAATTATCATCACAATATTCATCTATTTCTTTGAAGTCTGTAAAATCATATCTATCTGTTATTGTAATATCTAAATTCCACTTATCATTATACCTATTTCCTCTTATATTCATCATAGTATTATTTAATGCTAAAAATAAATCTGAACTTGCATAATTTATCTCATAAGTAACATCTAATTTACTTTTATTTTTATTTTCTACTAATATATTTTCAACTATATTTTGAAAGTTTACATCACCTTTTATATCATCTACTATTTTTTCATTAACAATCATTCTATCCTCTGGATTGTCTTGTAATGAATGTTCTATAAAGTCTGTTCCATTTGGATATTTATTTTTAAATAATTTAATGATTGCCCTCCAAAAATATAATTGAATATCCGCTATTGCTCCTCCCAAATACTTTTTATTTCTATAATAAGTACTAAAAGCAAATAGTAAATTATCAAATAAAAAATCTTGTATATATTCTGAATCAACTTCTTGTGATTTATTTTTTATATTTTGAAATTTATTATATAATTTATATACTTCATATGCTTGCTTTAGTGTAATTATAGTTTTACCTGTTTGTTTTTTACTAGTTCCAATAGTTTCAATATCTTTTTCAACTTTATTTTTCATATTATCATAAGCACTTAAAGGTACTTTATTTAATAATTGCAAGGTCAAGTATCTATTTGTTAATAAAACTTTTTCTTCTTTATTTAGCAATTTCTTTTTTGTAATTTGTGCAACTTTTTTATTAAGTAAATTTTCTCCTTTTAAATTTTTAGGCTTATCCATGTCAATTAAACTACACATATTTTTTAAACATCCTAAACCAAAATGAGTTGTTTGATTTGATACTTTTCTTCCACATACACTACATCTATTCAATATAATTCTCCTTAATTTTTCTATATTATTTTTTATATTCTATCACAAGTCTTTAAAAAAGAAAAGTCCCATATTATCGCCTATTTACCTATGGTTAAAAACTAGAATATTAAAATTTGAAATTCATTACCTATCAAATTTTACTACCTTACATATTATCAAAAATTTGATATTTTTTGGCACAGAAAATTTTGTATTTACCAAAACCCATTAATACTATTACTAGAAAAATTTGAAATATTCTTGTTTTGTTCGCTTGTTTTGAATATAAAATTATAGTAGTATATTAACAACCTAACGCTTAGGAAGTCTAGCCTTTTCTAAAAGTCGTAAAGGGGGTCTACAAATGACCGTTGGTGATGCAATTCTCAATTTAGTTGACAAGTTACTAACTGAGAGAGAAAAAGTCATAAGACTAAAACTTTCACAGCACCATCAATTAAATAAAGATGAGCAATCGGACAAAGACTAATTGTAGACATACATAATTCGATAGAGTAGCTAGTTGCAGTCTACTCTATTTTTGAGCAAAAAAATATGTGTGTAGTTGCATCACACACATGTCTACAAGTTTGACTATCGGTATCAAACACATTTATTTTGTATTTAAATAATAACATATTCTTTTGTATCTGTCAAATGAAATTACTATAAAAACTATCAACATAAAATCATAGACTTGTTGCAAACATTCCTATTATAAATCCTAATATATTGCCTAAAGCTGTCATTCTCCCTTTATATAATTGATTTGATTCTGGAATTAACTCTCCGTGACACTATGTATAGCATAGCTCCAGCTGCAAAGCTTAAACAAATTGCTATTATCTCTTGTGATATTGAACCAACAATTGCTCCAAAAAAAGCTCCTACTCCTGTTGTAATTCCAGATAATATAACATAAAATATTACTTTTGAAATTTTCATTCCTCCATTTTTCATTGGAACCGCCATTGATATTCCTTCTGGTATATCATGAAGGCAAATTGCTATAGCTAAACTTAATCCCAACTTCATCGAAGCTTCAAATCCAGACCCGAATTGCTAAACCTTCTGGAAAATTATGTATTGCTAATCCAATGGAAACAACAATTCCAGTTTTCAATAAATTGTTTTTGTTTCCTGAAAATTTATTATTATTAAACTTTTTCTCAACCAATAGGTCACAAAATATCATTCCAACAATTCCTAAAATTATTCCAATAACAATATTGCTTAAGTTGCTAATTCCTAAAGCTTCTGGAATTAAATCAAAACAAATTACTGCCATCATTAAACCTGATGCAAATGATAATATAAAACTTAAAAATTTGTTAGAATTTTTTTTGATTATAACTCCTATTATTCCCCCAAGTGTTGTTCCAAATGTACCGAAAAATAACCCTAATAATGTTGTTTTTAAAATTTCACTCATCATAAAAAACTCCTTAAAATAACTTTTATTATAGTTTATTTTAAAGAGTTGTTTTTATTCATTTTATTTTCTACTCATCTTCACCTTTTAATTTCTCAGCTCTATCTGCCGCAATTAAATTATCTACCATTTCATCTATATCTCCATTTAGGAAATTTTCCATTTGATAGATACTCATTCCTATTCTATGATCTGTAATTCTTCCTTGAGGATAGTTATATGTCCTTATTTTTTCACTTCTATCGCCTGAACCTACTTGAGTTTTTCTACTATTTGCTATTTCATCATCTTGCTTTTGTTTTTCTATATCATATAATTTAGTTTTTAACATTTTCATAGCATTATCTTTATTTTGGAATTGTGATCTTTCTGTCTGACATTCTACAACAATTCCAGTTGGCTCATGTATAAGTCTTACTGCTGAAGATGTTTTATTAATATGTTGTCCACCTGCCCCTGATGCTCTAAACACTTCCATTTTTATATCTGATGCATTTATTTCAATTTCTACATCTTCTACAACAGGAAGCATAGCAACTGTTGCTGTAGATGTATGTATTCTACCACTACTTTCTGTGTCTGGAACTCTTTGTACCCTATGAACTCCACTTTCAAATTTTAATCTACTATATACACCTTTTCCTGTAATCATAAAAGATATTTCCTTATATCCACCAAGTCCTGTTTCGTTTTCGTTTAACACTTCTAATTTCCAATGCTTCTTTTCTGCATACATCGAATACATTCTAAATAGTGTTCCTGCAAAAAGTGCTGCTTCTTCTCCACCAGCTCCTGCTCTAATTTCACATATAATGTTTTTATCATCATCTGGGTCTTTTGGAATTAGTAATATTTTTAGTTCCTCTTCTATAGTAGGAAGTTTATCTTTTGATTCATAATATTCCATTTCCGCAAGCTCTTTTAGTTCTTTATCTTCCATCATCTCTTTTGCTTCTTCCATAGCTTGCTTCGTTTTCTTATATTCTCTATATTTTATTACTACATCTTCTATACTTGCATGTTCTTTCATTAACTTTTGCCATTCAGCTTGATTTGATATTACTTCTGAATCACTAATTAATTTTGTTAATTCTTCATATCTTTTTTCTACTGTCTCTAATTTGTCAAACATAATCATTCTCCTTTTCCTTTTTTCACTTTGCTATTATACTATAATTTTCCACTTATTACAAGTATCTTAAAATAAAGAATATAAAAAAGAGAATAGTAATCTCCACTTTCTTATATTCTTTATTGTTTTTACTAATTTCATTTTAAAATATATTGTCTATATATAACTACAATTGAATATGATTAAATTGTATCTGTAAGCTCTCTAATATCTCTTTTTCTCTATTTGTACAAGTAAATATTATAACTTGATGTTCACTATATTTTTCCGAAATATATTTTAAAATATTTTCTAATCTTTTAGTATCATAATATGCAAATGCCTCATCTAAAATTATTGGCATTCTCTCTTCTGATAAATCTTCTACCATTGATAATCGAAGAGACAAATATAATTGGTCTATCGTTCCTATACTTAATCTAGATACTGGCACATATTCTCCATTTTCTAATTCTACAATTAATCCTTCATCTTCATTAAACATTACTTTTGTATATTTCTCATTTGTTATATTAGAAATATTTTCAGACAAATTTTGTGTAAACTTAGGGGTAACTGTATTTTTCATTCTTTCATAAGCATAATTTATAACCTCTTTTGCTAAATTCATACTTTTTTCTAGTTTTTTTAGGTTTACCATTTTTTCATTATTGTTAACTAATCTTTCTTGTATTTTTGACAAATTATCTATTTTAGGTTCTATATTTTCCTTATCTAAATTTAAAGTATGTAATTGTATTTTTTTATTATTTATTTTATTTTGCAATTTTTCTATTTCAAAATTAATATTTTCTAAATTAATTAAATTATTTATTTTATTTTTTTCTAATTT
>CAQRYF010000048.1 GCA_948875265.1 uncultured Clostridia bacterium | reverse complement strand
CGGGTTAAAATGACAAATAAAATTGTCATTTTAACCCGGAACCCTGGCAACCTGGAACCTTGGCAACCTGGAACCCCTGGCAACAATTAACTAAAAAAGTAATATAATAATAAAGGATAAGAAGGAGGTAGGATTATGAAAGTAATATTGGTAAATGGCAGTCCACATCCAAAAGGATGTACATATACAGCTTTAAAAGAAGTAGAGGGAGCTTTAAGTAAAAATGGAATTGATACAGAAATATTTCAAATAGGTACTAAACCAGTAGCTGGTTGTATAGGATGTGGAAATTGCTTAAAATCTGGAAAGTGTTTTGTAGATGATAAGGTAAATGAGTTTTTAGAAAAAGTAATAGAAGCAGATGGATTTGTATTTGGAACACCAGTACATTTTGCAGCTAGTTCTGGAATGTTATCATCATTTATGGATAGGGTATTTTATGGAAGGAGAAATTTGTTTAGTAATAAACTAGGAGCAGCAGTTGCAAGTTGTAGAAGAGGTGGGGCAACAGCTACTTTAGATGAAATTAACAAATATTTCGGAATAAGTAATATGCCAATAGTTTCTTCTCAATATTGGAATATGGTACATGGAAATACACCAGAAGAAGTTATAAAAGATGAAGAAGGTATGCAAACAATGAGAACTCTTGGTAATAATATGGCATGGCTTTTAAAATCAATAGAAGCAGGAAGGAGCGCGGGAGTAGAAGTTCCAAAAAATGAAACTATTATTTCTACAAATTTTATAAGATAAAACATATAAAAATTAGTAACAATTTATAGGAATGTTAGCATTTGCTAATTATATAAATTGTTACTTTTTATTTAGTAAAATTATATACTTGTTATATCTAAAAAACTGATATATAATTAACGAAGAAGAAAAGGAGTGAAAAAATAAAAATGTTAAATACAATAGAAATATATTTTTTATTATTCATTTCATATGCTTTTTTAGGATGGAGTATGGAAGTAATATGCAAATTGATAGAGACAAAAAAGTTTATAGATAGAGGATTTTTAATTGGACCATATTGTCCGATATATGGATGGGGAGCAGTAGCAATAACATTATTGTTAAAAAAATATACAAATGATCCATTAGTATTATTTATTATGGCTGTAATAATTTGTTCTGTGATAGAATATTTTACAAGCTATTTTATGGAAAAAAAGTATCATGCAAGATGGTGGGATTATAGTAATAAGAAATTTAATATAAATGGTCGTATTTGTCTAGAAACAATGATTCCATTTGGACTATTAGGTGTAGCAATCACATATATTACTAATCCATTATTATTAAATTTATATAATTTAATTCCAAAAAATATGCTTCATATAATTTCAATAATATTGTTAATAGGATTTATAATAGACAATATAATATCAACTAATATTATTTCTAGTATAAAAGTTGAGGGAAACAAATTAATAAAAGATAATACAGAAGAAATAACAGAAAGAGTAAAACAAGCATTAAAAGATAAATCTTGGCTACATAGAAGATTAATAGATGCATATCCAAATTTAAAGAATATAAAAGTAAGAATAAAGAAAATGAAAGAAAAAAATAGAAGTAAGTTAGGTGAAAAAGTTGAATAAAACAAAGAAGATAGGAATATTTGATTCTGGAATTGGTGGAGTTACAGTCTTAAAAGAAATATTAAAAGTTCTTCCAAATGAAGACTATATATATTATAGTGATTCAGCTAACAATCCGTATGGAGATAAATCAGATGAAAAGATAATAGAACTTAGTGAAAATATTGTAAAATATTTTATTCAAAAAAATTGTAAAGCTATAGTAATTGCATGTAATACAGCAAGTGCTAAAGCAGTAACATATCTAAGAAAGAAATATAAAGATATTCCGATAATTGGAATTGAGCCAGCATATAAAATGGTATATGATTATTCTTATGATAATTCAACTCTAGTAATGGCAACAAAAGGAACTTTAGAAAGCGAGAAATTTAATTTACTATATAATAAATATAATAATCATAAAACTTTTTTACTTCCATGCATTGGGTTAGCTGATATAATTGAAGAAGGAAAAAAAGATAAAATAGAAAGATATCTAGAAGAAAATATAGGAAGATACAGAGGAAAAGTAAAGAATATAGTACTTCGGATGTACACACTATCCATTAGTAAAAAGTTATATTAAAGAAGTTTTAGGAGAAAATATTATATTTTTTTATGGAGCTCCTAATTTAGCAAAACATTTAAAACAATTATTGCAAGAAAAAGAATTGCTTGAGAATAATGAGGGAAACATTGAATTTATAGATTCTCAAAATTTAGAAAATAAAGAGCAAAGATTTTATAATTATTTAAAATATGAGGAGGAATAGAATGAAAATATTAAGAAATGTATTAAAAAGTGAACTAAATATTAGAACTCAAAAAGATTATCCTATTAAAGGAATTGAATTTATTGATATAACTCCATTAGTATTACAAAAAGAAACATTAAAAGAGATAATTGAGATATTTGTGGAAGAATTAAAAGATAAAGAAATTGATTATATAGTAGCTCCAGAAGCCAGAGGCTTTTTATTTGGGACAGCTGTAGCAAACCAGTTAAATATTGGATGTATACCAGTAAGAAAAAAAGGTAAATTACCACCAACAACAGTTGAAGAACAATTTGAATATGAGAAGGAATATGGAAAAGATATATTAGAATTACCTAAATTAGTTAACGAAAAATATGAGAATAAGAATTTTTATATAATTGATGATATATATGCAACAGGAAATACAATAAGAGCAATAAAAGAGGCAGTAGAAAAACTCAATGGAATAGTTATAGGTGAAGGTGTTGTTATGAATATTGCTGAATTAAATGATAACAAAGAATTGTTTTCAATGATAGATGTTAATGAACAATAGAAGAGAAATAATGAAAAAATAGGCAGGGAATATTCTCTGCCTAAGATACATTATAAATATTTTTTTAATTGTTCAACTGTATTTTCTTGAAATTTAACAAATTCACTTAAAATATTTTTGGTTTCGGTATTAGCATTTGGATTGTTATTTAATAATTTAACACCTTCAATAATACCCATATTTAAACCTTTAAGCATCATTTCAGAAATTTTAGAATCACTTTTATCATCCATTGTATTCCATTCGATAGACATCCACCCCATAGCCTTTTGCATAGGATTTAACTCTTTTGGGAATTCACCATATTTACTTAATTGATCATTTACTTTATTTAATATTTCATTATATTTATTATATTGAAAATGTAAATTTTCTTTTAAGTTTGAATCTTGAACTTTATCTGAAATATTAGAAATGGAATCCATTCCCATTTTAATTCCTTTGTTTACTTCATTTAAAATATATTCTGAATTATCCATAAAAAAAACCTCCATAATTGATTATATTTATAGTATTAACTAAAAAATAAAAAATATTAAACACTGAATAATAAATATTTGAATTGGGTAAAATTCTATTAAACAAAATAAAGGAGAGATTTTATGGAGAATATAGTAAAAGATTTAAATATTTTTTTATCTGATTTAAATGTATTTTATAGAAAGTTACAAAATTATCATTGGAATGTATATGGGAAAGATTTCTTTGTTATGCATGCTAAATTAGAAGAGTATTATGATGAAGTAAATAAACAAATTGACGAAATTGCAGAACATATTTTAATATTAGGAAAACAGCCTTTAGGTACTATGAGAGATTATTTAGATAATACTTCTATTATAGAAGCAAAAAATGAAAAAATAAGTGATTGCCAAGTTTTTGAAAATATAATTAAAGATTTCCAAACATTACAAAATGAGGTAATTAATATAAAGAAAGAAGCGGATGAGCAAAATTTATATGGTACATCTAGTTTGATGGATGAATATATTTTAAATTATATGCAAAAGTTGTGGATGTTAAATCAAAGTACACAAAAATAGGATTGTTAAAGAGCTATGGAAAACCATAGCTCTATTTATCGGTTATTTGTATTTATAAGAAGACTTATATCTAAAAATATAAGGCCTTTTAGGTTCATAATCATAATCAGAAAAGTTATTTTCATTAACTATATCTTTTATAATTTTTTGAATCCGCATTCCTTTTATTCTTATTTCTTCAATATTCATCTTTTTCATATAAATAACCTCCAAAAAAGTATATATTTATTATAACATGAAATTACATAAATAGCAATAATATCAGTTCACAAAAAATTCACAAAAATTTTAGCAGAAAGTATTGACAAGTGCTAAAAAGGGGTATAATATATATGAAGTTAGCAATCAAAAGTGAAGAGTGCTAAAAGAGGTGAAAAGATTTGTTAGATGATAGAAAGAAAAAAGTCTTACAAGCAATTGTTGAAGAATATATTAATACAGCAGAGCCTGTAAGTTCAAATGCTTTAACTAGTAATCATGGATTAGATTATAGTAGTGCAACAATTAGAAATGAAATGGCAGATTTAGAAAAATCAGGTTTTTTAGATAAAACACATACTTCAAGTGGAAGAATACCATCTGCAAAAGGGTATAGATATTACGTAGATGAACTATTACAAGATGATAATATTAGCTTAGAAGAAATAAAATATATAAGTTCCAAATTGGAAACAAAAGTAAATGAAATCGAAGATCTAACAAAAATAACAGCAAATACAATATCAGAAGTAACACATTATACAACAGTATCAATAGGACCAAAAACAAATACTCAATTAATAGATGAAATTAAATTTGTATTACTTGGAACTAGAATGATGATGGCTGTAATATTAACAGATACAGGATTAGTAAAAGAAACTATAATAAAATTTGATGAAGACATAAATGAAAAGCAAGTTGAAACAATGAACTATATGTTTAACAATAAATTAAAAGGACAGCCAATTGAAACAATAGATAGACCATTAGAAGAATACTTATATGATGAAATGACATACAGTGTAAATGTTATAAAACCTATAATAGAGCAAATAAAAAAAGTACTAGAAGAAGACGAGAAAATATATCTAGAAGGAACTAATAAGTCATTTGATTTACCAGAATTTAATAGTTTAGAAGTTGCAAAAAACTTTATAAATGTATTAGACACAAAAGAATTAGTTACAGATATGTTAAATTCAGGATTTGCAGAAGATATAAATGTATATATCGGAGAAGAAAATCAAAAAGAAGAATTAAAAGACTTTAGTGTTGTAACATTTAAGCATAAAATAAATGGAAAAGATTTAGGAACAATAGGAATTATCGGTCCAAAAAGAATGGATTATTCAAAAGTTATTTCAGTAATGAAATATATTAACAAAAAATTAAAAGATTTTAATTAGGAAAGAAGGTATAAAATGTCAGATAAAGAAAAGGAAATATTAGAGCAAAAAGAAAATAACCAACCAAAAGAAGAAGCGAACAAAGAAACAAATAAAGAAATGGTGCCAAAACAAGATTATGATGAATTAGATGACAGATATAAAAGAATTTTAGCAGAATTTGAAAACTTCAAAAAAAGAAGTGGAAAAGAAAGAGAAAGTTTATATAATTCAATACTTTCAGATATAGTAGAAGTAATACTTCCAATAGTTGATAATTTAGAAAATGCAGTAAAAATTGAAACATCAGATGAAAACTATAAACAAGGAGTAGAATTGGTATTAAAACAATTTAAAGATATATTAGCTTCAAAAGGAGTAGAAGAAATAAAAGCAGTAGGAGAAACTTTTGATCCAGAATTACATGAAGCAGTAAGTAGTATACAAGATGAAAATTTAGGAGAAAAAGAAATTGCCCAAGAATACAGAAAAGGCTATAAAATAGGAAATAGAGTAATTCGTCACTCTATGGTAGTTGTAGCAAATTAAAATAGTTATTAAATTTAAAAGTGATGATTTTAGGGACGGAGGAAAAAATCATCACTAGAAGTAAAATATATATTGAAGATGATTTTTTCCTCCGTCCCTAAAATCATCGCAAAATTAAGAGGAGGATTTTAAAATGGGAAAAATAATAGGAATTGACTTAGGAACAACAAACTCATGTGTATCAGTTATGGAAGGAGGAGAAGCTGTTGTTATACCAAATGCTGAAGGTAATAGAACAACTCCATCAGTAGTTGCATTCTCTAAAAATGGAGAAAGATTAGTAGGACAAATTGCTAAACGTCAAGCAGTTACAAATCCAGATAATACTGTTATTTCAATCAAAAGAAAAATGGGAACAGCAGATAAAGTGGATATAGAAGGTGATAAATTTACACCACAAGAGATTTCAGCTATGATTTTACAAAAATTAAAAGCAGATGCCGAAAATTATTTAGGACAAAAAGTAACTCAAGCTGTTATTACAGTTCCAGCATACTTCAATGATAGCCAAAGACAAGCAACTAAAGATGCTGGTAAAATTGCAGGACTTGAAGTATTAAGAATTATAAATGAACCAACTGCAGCAGCTTTAGCTTATGGTATGGATAAAGAACAAGATCAAAAAATATTAATATATGATTTAGGTGGAGGAACATTTGACGTTTCTATTCTTGATATTGGTGATGGAGTATTTGAAGTTTTAGCTACAAATGGTAACACAAAGTTAGGTGGAGATGATTTTGATGAAGCTATCATTAATTATTTAGTAGATGAATTTAAAAAATCAAATGGAATTGATTTAAAAGCAGATAAAATGGCAATGCAAAGATTAAAAGAAGCAGCAGAAAAAGCGAAAATAGAATTATCTGGTGTTCAACAAACACAAATTAATTTACCATTTATTACAGCTGATTCAACAGGCCCAAAACATTTAGATGTAACATTAACAAGATCTAAATTTGAAGAATTAATTCATGATTTAGTAGAAGCAACTGCAGGACCAGTTAACCAAGCTTTAAAAGATGCAGGAATATCTGCAAGTGATATTCATAAAGTATTATTAGTTGGTGGTTCAACAAGAGTACCAGCAGTACAAGAAGCTGTAAAAAGAATTACAGGAAAAGATGCTGATAAAGGTATCAATCCAGATGAATGTGTTGCTATTGGTGCAGCTATTCAAGGTGGTGTATTATCAGGAGATGTTAAAGATTTAGTATTATTAGATGTAACACCATTATCATTAGGTATTGAGACATATGGAGGAGTATTTACAAAATTAATTGAAAGAAATACAACAATACCAACTAAAAAATCACAAATATTCTCAACAGCAGCAGATGGTCAAACATCAGTAGAAGTTCATGTGCTACAAGGAGAAAGAGAAATGGCAGCTTATAATAAAACACTTGGAAGATTCCAATTAACTGGAATTCCAGCAGCACCAAGAGGAGTGCCACAAATCGAAGTAACATTTGACATTGATGCAAATGGTATCGTACATGTATCTGCAAAAGATATGGCAACAGGAAACAGCCAAGATGTATCAATTACAGCATCAACTAACCTTACAGATGAAGATATTGATAAAGCTGTTAAAGATGCTGAAGCACATGCTGAAGAAGATAAGAAGAAAAAAGAAGAAATTGAAGTTAAAAACAATGCAGAAAGTTTAATTTATAATAGTGAAAAAACATTAACTGATTTAGGAGACAAAATTAGTGGAGAAGAAAAAGCAAAAGTTGAAGCTGAAATTGAAAACACTAAAAAAGCTCTTGAAACAAACAATACTGAAACTATTAAAGAAGCAACTGAAAAATTAACAAAGGTATTCTATGAAATGTCAGAACAATTATATAAAAGTGCAAATCCAAATGGAGCAGAAGGAGTAGACCCAAATGCAGCAGCTGGTGAAGGTCCAAAAACAGATGAGAATGGAAATGTATATGATGCTGATTATAAAGTAGAAGATGATGATAAAAAAGAATAAATTAAAAGAGGGATTAAGGGACGTTCCTTAAATCCCTCATTTGTTGAAAATATAGGAACAGTATTAAAAGTAATAAATGTGTTCCTATAGTCTTCTTTAATTAAGGAGTGAAAGTTATGTCTGAAAAAGATTTGAGTATATCTGATATGCAAAAAATGCAATTAGAATTATATGAAGTGAATAAAGCAAAGTGGAATGATATGGAACCTAAAGCAGCTAAAAGTCACATATTGTATATGGTCGAAGAAATAGGAGAATGTATTTCTATAATTAAGAAAAAAGGAATAAATTCTATAATGGAAGATGAAGCTGTAAGATCAAGATTTATTGAAGAAATAACAGATGTGCAAAATTATTATATTGAAGTTTTAAATAGACTTAAAATAACTCCAGAGGAATATTCAAAAGCATATATAGACAAACATAATTCAAATATGAATAGGAATTATGAAAAAGATAATAAAGAAAAGTATAATAAAAAGACATTTTAGTAGGAGGAGAAAATGGCAGGTAAAAGAGATTATTATGAAGTATTAGGAGTTAATAAAAATGCAACAGATGATGAGTTAAAAAAGGCTTATCGTAAACTTGCAAAAAAATACCATCCTGACGCTAACCCAGATAATAAAGTAGAAGCAGAAGCTAAATTTAAAGAAGTAAATGAAGCATATGAAAATTTATCAGATCCACAAAAACGAAGAATGTATGACCAATTTGGTCATGATGGACCACAAGGGTTTGGTGGAGGAGCTGGACCATTTGGAGGTCAAGGAGGATATTATTCTTATTCTACATCTGATTTTGGTGACTTTGGAGATTTAGGAGATATATTTTCTTCATTTTTTGGAGGAGGATTTGGAAGTAGAAATTCTTCAAGAAGACAAAGTGGTCCAAAAAAAGGTGCAGATTTAAATGTACATATGGAAATTACATTTGAACAAGCTTTTTTAGGTGTTGAAAAAGAAATAAATATAACTAGAAATGAAGAATGTGATACTTGTCATGGTAGTGGAGCAAAGCCAGGTACTTCTGTAACTAAATGTTCAATGTGTAATGGAACTGGTCAAGTAAAGCAGGTTCAAAATACTATCTTAGGACAAATGCAAACAACAAGAACATGTACAAATTGCCATGGAAGTGGAGAAGTAATTAAAGAACCATGTGAAACTTGCAAGCGGAAAAGGAACTGTTAGAAAACAACCTAAGATAAAAGTAAAGATACCAGCTGGTATAGATGATGGGCAAACTATTGTGCTTAGAGGGGAAGGAGAACCTGGAGAAAAAGGAGGCCCTAAAGGAGACTTGTATATAACAGTAAAAATAAAAAGACATAGTATATATACAAGAAAGGGAAATAATGTGCTATGTGAAGTTCCAATTACAATTACTCAAGCAACATTAGGAGCTGAATTAGAAATACCAATGGTTGATGGAAGTAAAGAAAAATATAAAATATCAGATGGAACACAAACAGGAACTAGATTTACAATTAGAAATAAAGGATTTAAATCAATAAATTCTAGTGTTCAAGGAGATTTTATATTTACAGTAACAGTACAAACACCAAAAAAATTAACAAAAGAACAAAGAGATTTATTAATGCAACTTGCAAAAACAATGAATGAACAACCACCAATAAAAAAACGTGGGTTGTTTGGATAAAAAATTCTCATTTTGATTCCCTAATTCCTACTTTCGGGTCGGGTCTCAAAATGGGAATTTTATAATTTTTAATATTTATTAAGATTATAAAAATTAATATATTGTTAAAGTTTTTATTTTCCCATTTTGAGACCCGACCCGAAAGTAGGAATTAGAAATTAAAGTTGGAAATTTTTCTTGAGTTTTAATTTTCTATATGATAAAATGTAATAAGTTAATATTAAGGAGAGTGAAGAGAAATGTCAAAAAAGATAACTGATAAAATTACTTGGGTAGGAAAAACAGATTGGGAATTAAAAAAGTTTCATGGAGATGAATTTACGACAGTAAGTGGGTCAAGCTATAATAGCTACCTAATAAGAGATGAAAAGACAGTATTAATAGATACAGCATGGCTTCCATATGATAAAGAATTTGTTAGTAAGTTGAAAGAAGAGATAGACTTAAATGATATTGATTATGTAATAGCTCTTCACGGGGAGATTGATCATAGTGGAGCTTTAACAGAGCTTATGAGGGAGATGCCAGAGGGAACTCCTATTTATTGTACTGCGAATGGAGTAAAATCTATAAAAGGTCAATATCATAAAGAATGGAATTTTAATATAGTTAAAACAGGAGATACACTAAACTTAGGTGAAACAACTTTGACATTTATAGAGGCTCCAATGTTACACTGGCCAGATACAATGTTTGCTTATTTAGATAAAGAAAATGTATTATTTAGTAGTGATGGATTTGGACAACATATGGCATCTGAACATTTATATGCAGATGAGGTTGACCAAGATCAACTATATAAAGAAGCTTTAAAGTATTATGCAAATATTTTAGCACCATTTGGTATGATGGCAATTAGAAAAATAAATGAGATATTAGCAATGAATTTACCAATTAATATGATATGTCCAAGTCATGGATTAATATGGAGAGAAAATCCAACACAGATAGTAGAAAAATATTTAGAATGGGCAAATAATTATCAAGAAAATCAGATAACAATAATATATGATACAATGTGGAATGATACAAGAAAAATGGCAGAGGCAATTGCAAAAGGTATACAGAATAAGGATAAAGAAGTAACAATAAAATTAATGAATACTTCTAAAGATGACAAGACAGATGTATTAACAGAAGTATTTAAATCTAAGATGATTTTGGTTGGTTCTCCAACTGTAAATAATGGATATTTACATTCAATTGCAGGCATTTTAGAAATGATAAAAGGAATGAAATTAAAAAATAAAAAAGCAGCAGCATTTGGAAGTTATGGATGGAGTGGAGAAGCAGTGAAGCAAATAACAGAATATCTAAAAAATGCAGGATTTGAAGTTGTAAATGAAGGAATCAAGTGTATGTGGACTCCAGATGAGAATGTGGAAAAAGAATTAATAGAATTTGGAGAAAATCTTGTATAATAGTAATAAAATGTAAAAAAATGGATATAATAATATTGACATCATAGCTAAAACATGCTATTATGTTTTTAACAAATACGTTTCGCTAATTAGGGTGCGAATAATAAAATGCCTAATGAACAAATATGTTTCGCTAATTAGGGTGCGAATAATAAAATGCCTAATGAACAAATAGGGGGCTATTACTGAATAGCTCTCTTTTTTTGTTATAAGAAATTATATTTCTAATAAAGACAAGAAGGGTTGTGAAAAAAGTGATAATAGAAAAAGGGAAATTTTATTTTATAAAAGATGAATTTTTTGAATTAGTAAAAGATAAGGAATTGTGTGCGAATAAGGAAAGAGGAACTAAAAGACCATGCTTTTATTGTTTTAAGGATAAAGAATATCAAAATTTAATATGGTTTATACCAATTAGTAGTAAGTTAGAAAAATATAAAAGAATTTATGAAGCTAAGATAAAAAGGAGTAGAATAGTTGATGAGGCTGCTGAAAAAGTAGTCCCAAATTAGCTCTCAAAAAAATCGTGAATTGGAAAAAATTTTTTCTATTTCACGATTTTTTCTATGTTGTGCGACAGGCATGTCGTTTAACTAATCGGTGAAAGTCCGTAGTGGAGGTATATATCGCTAACCACATAGAGAAGCACAAGCTATCCATCGTGAGGTGGAAGTGGAGGAAGTGTGTATCAAAATCTTGGCTCGATGTACAAAAACTTGATACTAAGGCTGTATAAGAGGGTAAGACTACAACTCAAGTTAAAGCCCAAAAGATATACGTAACCTTATACAGTAAATCAAGCGAGTAAAAGAGGAAAGTTAAACGACTTACCCTGTGAGGTCTTGTGAACATTAGATATTATACTTAATAGCTAATGTTCGAAAACGGTTAGTCACAAGAAGTCAGCAGAGGTCATAGTAGAAAAGTTTTTTTTCGAAGGACTGAACAATTTGTAGTGTTTTCACTACCAATATTTAGAGATAGATAATAGTTAGAATGTGTTAATGAGGAGAGTATGAGCGTATCTCAGATGGTTACTCAAAATAAATAATTTGTCTATCTTCAGAAAGGAAAGAGGAAAACAGATATGGAACTTTTAGAAAAGATTCTTAATCCAGAAAACTTAAATAAGGCATGCAAAAGAGTATACCAAAACAAAGGAACAGCAGGAGTTGATGGTGTAACAGTAGATGAAATAGCCGATTATATAAAAGACAATAAAGAAATAATAACAAATCAAATAAGGAAAAGAAGATATAAGCCACAACCAGTAAGAAGAGTTCAAATACCAAAAGAAAATGGAAAGAAAAGAAATCTAGGAATACCAGCAGTAATGGATAGAATAATACAACAAGCAATGGTACAGGTATTAAGTCCAATATTTGAAGAGCAATTTAATAATAATAGCTATGGATTTAGACCAGGAAGAAGTTGTGAACAAGCAGTAATAAAAACATTAGAATATCTAAACGATGGATATGACTGGATAGTAGACATTGACTTAGAGAAATTCTTTGATACAGTAAATCAAGACAGATTAATAACAATAATAAGAAGAACAATAAAAGATGGAGACGTGGTATCCTTAATAAGAAAATATCTAAGTGCAGGAGTAATGGAGAATGGAGTTATAAGCCCCACACCAAAAGGAACACCACAAGGTGGAAATCTAAGTCCATTACTAAGTAATATAATGTTGAATGAATTAGATAAAGAACTTGAAGCAAGAGAACTAAACTTTGTGAGGTATGCAGATGATTGTATGATACTTGTTAAGAGCGAAAAAGCGGCAAACCGAGTATTAAAATCAATAACAAAATATATTGAGAAGAAACTCGGATTGAAAGTAAATGTAGAGAAAAGTAAAGTAACAAGACCAACGCAAACGAAATACTTAGGCTTTAGTTTCTGGGCAACAAAAGGAGGAAAGTGGAA
>CAQRYF010000047.1 GCA_948875265.1 uncultured Clostridia bacterium | reverse complement strand
ACGTGTGTTGTCATTTTAACCCGGAACCTTTGGCAACCTCTTTGGCACTTGGTCAATTTTTTATTTAACTTTTATACTATTTTCATATAGCTCATTTGGATCAATATCTTCTCCATTTGGCCATTCAATAGTTGTTTCTGCAGATTTTGCTAATTTAAAATATTCTATATTCTTTAATTTTTTATAAAAATCATATTTTAAATTTTCTTTCATATTATATAATCTTCTTTCACCTGTAACATAGGTAATTTCTATATAAAAATCATCTAATGCTCTTATTTCTTTTATTCTTGGTGGTATCATAACCATTCCCCCTATTTTAATGGATCTATTTTAAATATCTCTCCGTCCTTTTGAGACACTTCCCATAATGCTTTCAATTCATCTTTATGAATTTCTATCCATGCTGCAACTAATTTATGTTGCTTTTTAGGCAATTTTCCTTCTATAACACTACCTTCTTTTATAGAATATACTGCATCATATTCATTATATTGAACATGTATATGTTCTAAATAATGTTTTTCAGTATCATTAAAATAAACCCTAATTATTATACCATAAAATTGTGAAATTATTGGCATCCATTCACCTCCTATTATAACATACTTAATTAGTAAAATATAGTATTATTTTTAATTTGGATAAAATTTTAGAAATTAATTTAATAAAGATATAATTATTAAAGATAGAATATATTATACATATCACAAAACAGTTGCATTTACAATAACTTTTCGTCGCAAAATTCGACTTTTTTTGCACTCATTTAAATTATTTTTTCATTTTAAATTTCTCAAGTTCAGAAAACTAAAAGGCTGCCAAAAAAGTAATATCCTCCTTAGCAACCTAATTTTCACACATATCTTTCAATCAATATAACTGTTCTTCCGCTTCTTGTCGTCCCTGTAAATTCTTTTATTATAAATCTACCTTTTCCTCTAATTGTAATAACATCTTTTAATTTTAACTGCTTTGATAACTTTGTTTCATTTTGACCATTTACAAAAACTCTTTCTTGTGCAATTATTTGAGCAGCTTTACTTCTTGAAGTTCTTGCTAAATCTGAAACTATATTATCTAATCTTAATGATGGTACAATTATTTTAACTTCTTCTACTTTTATTTCTTGTTTTTTTAGATTTTGTATTTCTTCTACTTGTATATAACTATTTTCAAATCTTGTAAGAGCTGGTAATTCTTCTTTTAGTATTTTTGCAAAATCATCTACAACTATAATATCAGCACCTTCTTTTGCAACTATTATATCTCCTACTTTTTCTCTTTTTAATCCTAATTTAACTATACCACCTAAATAATTCCTATGAGAGTATTTACCTTGTTCTTCTTCTGGCAACTTAATTCTTACTATTTTTAATATCTTATTATAGTTCTTTCTCAACATATTCTCATCATATTTTTCTGGATATACAATTAAAACTTTTCTTTCTGCTTCATCATATCCACCATATAGCCTATAATTTTCAAATTTAATTTTTCTTAAAAAATTCTCAACTAAGGATACTTGATACATATCTAAAAAATCTGTATATTCTATTTTTTCTCTTGTTTTTGAAAATTCTATTTTGTCTAACACTTGTGACAAACACATTTTATCTTCTTGTTTTTTATATTCTTTTAGTAATTCTTGTTTATTCATTCTCTTTCTCCTCTACTCTATTTTTTAAGTATTCGAAGTTTATTTTATTTATTATACTTTTTTCATCTAATTTATATATTTCTTCTAGTTCTTGCACAGTTCCATGTTTGATAAACTCATCTGGATATGCATATGTTTGTATATATACATCTTGTAGTTTCTCATCTACTATTAATTCTTTTATAGCTGTTGCTAACCCATTAATAATAGTTCCATCTTCAATTGTTATAACATATTTTGTTTTATTTATTGATTTCTTTATAGTTTTCTTATCTAATTCTTTTAAAAATCTTGCATTTATTACTTCTGCATCTATATTTTTTTCTTTCAACTCTTCTGCAACATTCATTGCTCTAGCAACTGTTTTTCCTATAGCTATAATTGATATATCTTTTCCATCTTTTATCACTTCTGCTTGTCCTAATTCTATTTTTTCATGTTTTTCAAATTTTATTCTATCTTCTCCACCTCGTGGATATCTTATAACTACAGGTTTGCCTAAACCAACTGCAAATTCTAACATATCTTCTAGTTCTTTAAAATCCTTTGGAGCCATTATTACTAAATTTGGTACAAGTCTAAAAAATGACATATCTAATGTACCTTGATGAGTTTCTCCATCTGCCCCTACAATCCCTGCTCTATCAACACACATAACAACTGGCAAATTTTGAATTGCTATATCATGTATCACTTGATCATATGCCCTTTGATAAAAAGATGAATATATTGGAACAACTGGAATAACTCCTTCTTTTGCCATTCCTGCAGCTAATCCTAAAGCATGTTGTTCTGCTATTCCTATATCAAAAAATCTATTAGGAAATTCATTTGCAAAATCTCTAAGCCCTGTTCCATCTTTCATTGATGCTGTTATTGCAACAATATTTTTATTTTTTTTAGCTAATTTAATTAACTTATCTCCAAAAACTTTTGAGTAATCTTTACTTTTTTCCTTTTTTGCTTTTCCAGTTTCTATATCAAATGGTCCTGTTGCATGAAATTTATCAGGGTTTTCTTCAGCAATTTTATATCCTTTACCTTTTTTTGTTAAAACATGTATTAGTACTGGTCCTTCTAGTTGTTTACTAATTTTTAACATTCGCTCTAATTCTTCTATATTATGACCATCAACTGGACCCAAATATCTAAATCCTATATCTTCAAAAAACATTTTTGGAATAATTAATTGTTTAATACTTCTTTTTATTCTTTGTATTATCTTTACAATATATTTTCCTACTACTGGTACCTTATTAATAATTTTCTTTATTGAAACATTAGATTTAGTATATGTTCTTTTAGTTCTAAGCTTACTTAATAACATACTTATTCCACCAATATTTTTTGAAATACTCATTTCATTATCATTTAAAATTACAGTTAAATTAGTTTTACTCCAACCCGCATCATTTAATGCCTCTAATGCCATACCACCAGTTAAAGCTCCATCTCCAATAACTGCTAAGACTGAATTATCTGCACCTTTAATATCCCTTGCTCTGGCCATTCCAAGAGCTGCTGATATTGAAGTACTACTATGTCCTGTATTAAAACAATCTGTTTTAGATTCCTTTGTTTTAGGAAAGCCCGCAATTCCATCTAATTGTCTTAGAGTTTTTAGTTCTTCTCTTCTACCAGTAATAATTTTATGAGTATATGTTTGATGTCCTACATCCCACACAATTTTATCTTCTGGCATGTTAAAAACACTATGTAGAGCTATAGTTAGCTCTACAACACCTAGATTTGAAGCCAGATGGCCTCCATTTTCAGATACTATTTTTAATATATATTGTCTAATTTCATCAGCTAATTCTCTTTTTTGAATTATATCTAATTTTTTTACATCCTCAGATGAATTTATTTTATCTAACATTATATCACCTATTTTAGTCCACTAATTAAACCTTTATTTTCTCAATTCCGCTTTTAATGTTTTTTCCAATTCTTTTATAATATCTTCCATTATTTTATTTATCTCTTCATCACTTAAAGTCTTTTTCTTATCTCTAAATATCAATGAGTATGCGACACTTTTCTTGTTTTCACCTAATTTCTCATTCCTGTATATATCAAATAATTTCATACTCTCTAAAAGTTTTTTACCTTTTTTAGTAATTATTCTTTCTATTTGACCTACTTCTACTTCTTCATCCACTATAATTGCTATATCTCTTTCTACAGCTGGGAATTTAGGCACTTCAACATATTTCTTATTTTCTCTTGAATATTTAACAAGTTTTGTAATATTAATTTCTGCTAAATACACTCTTCTTGTTATTTCATAATTGTCTAATACCTCTGGATGAACTTCCCCTATTGTAGCTATTATATCCATTCCAACTTTTAAATTAGCACATCTACCTGGATGATATGACTCATTATTTGTTTCTTTTTGTATATCATATCTATTCACACTTATTATTTCTAATACATTTTCTATTAAACCTTTTAATGTATAGAAATCTATATCATCACCATACATACCTATAGTTAATATATCTTCTTGTAATGGAACTTCACCATTTTCCACTTCATTTTTTACATTTTTATAATTTCTTGATATATCAAATAATTTCACGTTTTGATTTTTCTTATTAGCATTTGTAGCAAGTATTTGCATCATACTAGGAATAGTTGTTGGCCTCATTAGTTTATATTCTTCACTTAATGGATTTTGTATTGTTATAGCATATTTTTTCAAATCATCACTTATATTTGATTTTTCTAAATCTTTCTCACTTACAAATCCATATGTATATATTTCAGAAAGACCATTATTAACTAAAATATCTTTTACTTTCTTTATTATTTTTTGTTCTTTATTTCTAACGCCTAGAGTTGTGTCTGCTTTTATTAATGTTGTATCTAATTTATCATAACCATAAAATCTAACAACCTCTTCAGCTATATCAGCCAAAAACTCTAAATCCATTCTAAAATATGGAGCTATAGCAACATTATTCTCAACTTTTATTTCTAATTTTTCTAATATATCTATCATTTCTTCTTTTGATATATTAGTTCCTAATAAACTATTTACTTTTTCACTATCAAATTTAATTTGATTTATTTTTTGTTTTGTAGGATATACATCTATTTTTCCATCTACTACTTCTCCTGCACCTATTAGTTCTACTAATTCCACAGCTCTATTAATAGCTCTTAATGCATTTTCAGAAGATAAACCTTTTTCAAATCTTGAAGAGCTTTCTGTTCTTAACCCTACTTTTTTAGCTGTTTTTCTTACATTTCCACCATTGAACACTGCTGATTCAAATACAACTGTTTTTGTACCTTCTTCAATCTCTGAGTTTAATCCACCCATAACACCTACTATAGCTACTGCCTTCTTATTATCTGCTATAACTAAGTTATTTTCATCTAATTCTCTTTCTTGCTCATCTAATGTTGTTATTTTCTCATTATTTTTTGCTTTTCTTACTGTAATATGTTTTCCTTCGATTGAATTAATATCAAAAGCATGCATTGGTTGACCCATCTCTAGCATTACATAGTTAGTGATATCTACTATATTATTAATACTTCTAACACCACAAGCTTTAAGTCTTTTTTTCATCCAATCTGGAGAAGGTCCTATTTTTACATTTTTTACTACTCTTGCTACATATCTATAACATAAATCTGGAGCTTCTATATCAACTCTTAAACCTTCAATTTCATCTTTATCTTCCACTTTTAATTCATCAATATTTTTTCTTGGATTTTTAAATTCTTTTCCTAAAGATACTGCAGTCTCTCTTCCTAATCCTTCTATTGATAAACAATCAGGTCTATTAGGTGTTATCTCAAAATCTATTATTTCTTCTTTTAAATCTAACACTTCTACAATATCTTTTCCTAAATCCTTTTCTAATGATTTATCTAATATCATTATTCCATGTTCAATCTGTCCCGGATAATCAGCCATTTCTAATCCTAATTCTCCAACAGAACACATCATACCACAAGATTCCACTCCCCTTAGAAGTCCTTTTTTTATCTTTATTCCTCCAGGTAACTCTGAACCATCTTTTGCAATAGGTACAATATCTCCTTCTTTTATATTATCAGCACCTGTTACAATTTGAACTTTTTCATTTCCCAAATCCACTTTAGTTACCACTAAATGGTCAGAATCCTCATGTTTCTTTATTTCTAATATCTTTCCAACAACAACATTTTTAATATCATTCCCTCTTTGTTCTATAGTCTCAACTTTAGAACCTGTCATAGTTAAAATATCCCCTAATTTTACTGTATCAATATCTATATCACAATATTCTTTTAACCACTCAACACTTGCTTTCATATACCTTCTCCTTCTGGAACAAAGGGACGTTCTTTTTGTCCCCCATCAGAGACTTTCAAACTCTCTTTTTCCACTTTTTCATTATTTTTATTTATAAATTATCTGCCACTATTTATATAAGTATTCCTCATATAATCTGTTCTTGATTGATTATTATAATCTAATACTCCAATATTTTTGTAAGCTCCATTTCCACTCATTTCTTCCTTAAAACTATTCTGTTTTTTGTATCTATCTTTATATCTACTAATATGATTTTTAGCTACTTCATCACTAATTAAATTATATCCTCCTGCTGTTTCTATTGCTGAATAATTTGGGTTTTTGTTTATAAAATCCATCGCTTCTTTTAATGTATATACCTTATTCTTACTTGGTTTCTTACTAAATAATCCCACTATTTTAACACTCCTTATATTAAACTAAAATTTTAATTAATATCTATTTATGTAATTAATTATTATTACATAATCATTATATTTATAGGACATTATCTACGTCCCTTTGTCCTAAAATTGTTTTAGAAATCTTGCATCATTTTCAAATAATAGTCTCATGTCTTCTATTCCAAATTTTGCCATTGCTATTCTTTCTACTCCAAATCCAAAGGCAAATCCTGAATATTCTTCTGGATTAATTCCACAGTTTTTTAATACGTTTGGATGAACCATTCCACATCCTAAAAGTTCTATCCATCCTTCCTGTTTGCATACTCTACATCCTTTTCCTCCACATACAAAACATGATACATCTGCTTCTGCGCTTGGTTCTGTAAATGGGAAATGATGTGGTCTAAATCTTATTTTTGTATTTTCTCCTAAGCATTTTTTAGCAAACATTTCTAATGTTCCTTTTAAATCTGTCATAGATATGTTTTTATCAATTACTAAACCTTCTATTTGATGGAATACTGGTGAATGCGTTGCGTCCACACTATCTGAACGATAAACTGCACCCGGACAGATTATTTTTATTGGTGGTTTTTGTTCTTCCATGACTCTTGCCTGAACTGGTGAAGTTTGACTTCTTAATACTATATCATCTGTTATATAAAATGTATCTTGTATGTCTCTTGCTGGATGGTCTGGTGGCGTATTTAGTTTATCAAAATTATATATAGCTTTTTCAACCTCTGGACCATCAGCTATTTTATATCCCATTCCTAAAAATATTTCTTCTACTTCATTTATTATTTGAGTAATTGGATGAAGTGAACCTAAAGTTATCTTTTTGCTTGGTTCTGTTACATCTATATTTTCAGTTTCTAACTTTTTTAATAGTTCCTGCCTTTTTAATTCTTTTTCCTTTTTTTGAATTATAATATCCAACTCATCTCTTACTTGATTAACTAAACTTCCAATTACAGGTCTTTCTTCTGGAGAAAGCTTTCCCATCCCTCTTAAAACTAAAGTTAACTCTCCTTTTTTTCCTAAATACTTTACCTTTAAATCACTTAAAGCCTTAATATCTCCACAATTTGCAATCTCTGTTGTTGAATTTTCTTTGATTTTTGCAATTTCTTCTTTCATCTTTAACTCCTTTTCCAGGGACAAGGGGACGTTCTTTCTGTCCCTCTTTTAATAAGGGCTCAATTAACTTTCCTTTTGTTCCTTTATTATTTCTATTTAATACGGTTTATATATACCAGTAGTCTTATATTGACCGTAATTATTACCATAGTATTTCTCTAATCTTATCTTTGCCTTACTTTTATTTCTTTTTTTAAATTTGAATTTTATCTTATTAAAATAATTATTCTTATTCTCAAAATAAAATGTAACTACATACATTCCAAAATCATTTAAATAAATATCTACATAAACATTTTTATTTAAAAATTCTTTTTTGGTTTTCTCAATACTATCCTGTATTTCTTTACTACCATATAATTTAGAATCTAAATAATATTCCAAACATTTACTTCTATTCACAATTTGCACATCCTTTATTAAATTTAATTTAAAATTTAATTTAAATATTTCCCCAACAAAAAACCATTTCTATCCTTCATAGGACGAAATGGCATATTCCGTGGTACCACCTAATTTTATTAGTTTTTACTAACCTCTTTACAAGTTTTAACGGTTCAACCGCTTCCCCCTACTGTGTATTTTCAGGAAAAGACCTAAAAAGTGAAATTTCTATATACTAAATATTGATGGTTTCCAGCCTATGACCATTTTCTCTATTAATATTTCTGTAATATATATACTTTGCTTTTTAATTGGCTTTTGTTTTTGACAAGTAATATTTTACCATATTTTTTATGTTTTTTCAAGAGTTTTTGAATATTTATCCAAAAAACGTTGTATTTTTTCGTAAATGTGTTAAAATATATAATATGTAAACACTAATATACAAAGGAGATTTATAATTATGAAGAAAAGATTTTTTATTACAATATTTTTATTACTAATTTTATTAGCAAATATATCTTTTGCATCTTACAGTACTGTTACAATGGAAGTTGTAGAAGAACCTATTTGTACTATTGAAATAGGAGAAAATTCTAAGTTTGAAAAAAAATTAATTTCAAAGGATTTATCAAATAAAGAAGTAACTTTGCAACTTCAAGTTACTAATGGTGAAATTGCCAATAAACCAACTGGAGAAATAATGCTTGTTATTGATAACTCTGATAGTATGGCTACTGAGATTTCTGGAAAAACAAGAAAAGATTTAGTTTTTGAATCAGCAAAAGCTTTAGTATCTAATCTTTTAAAAGATAATGATAATTTAAAAATTGGAATTGTTAGCTTTTCTACCAATTATCCAAGTGAAGGAACTATTGATGATGCTACTCTTGAATCTGCTTTAAGTTCTGATTCAACTACATTAAATAATGCAATATCTAACATTCAAACAAATGGTAGTCGAACGGATTTACAGGCAGGATTACTGCTTGCGAGCCAACAATTCACTAAAACTGACAATAATAAATATATGATTGTATTAACTGATGGTGTTCCAAATGTTGCTATTAACGACATAAATTATTATTCAGATACAGTAATTCAAAAAACAAAACAGCAACTACTAGATATTAGCACTAATAAAGTAAATATTATAACAATGTTAACAGGAATAACTAATAAAACTAATATCCCTAATGGTGCTACAAAAAGCTTTGGTACCATAATTTCAGAAGTATTTGGAACAGAACAAAATCCAACTGCTGGCAAATTTTATGATATAACTGATGATAAAATTGAAGAAACTATTACAACTGATATTTATAATTCATTAGTACCAGAAAGTAAATCATATAAAAATATTACAATTGTTGATTACTTCCCTGCTGAAATAATAAATAACTTTGAATTTGCATATGTTTCTCAAGCAAATATAGGAAATATATCTGCAAAAGTAGATACTTCTAATAATTCAATCACATGGACTATTCCAGAGTTAGCAAATGGAGAAACTGCCACTGTTCAATATAAATTAAAATTAAAAGAAAATTTTGATAATAATATAGTTAATAAAATATTAAACACAAATCAAAAAGTAGATATTACTTATACTGATTTTAATGATAATCAACAAGCTAAAACTTCTGATGTGTCACCAAAAATCAAACTTACTGAACCACCAGCAGTATTACCAAAAGCTGGTATAACCACTTTGCTAATTACTTTTGGAATATTAGCAATTGGACTTTCAATATTTTCATTAACTAAACTAACAATTATTAATAAAAAAGTAAAATAATAAAAACTTAGAAACAGACTATTTTGTACTGAACCCAAAAAATTGGACATTTTTTGGGTTCAGTACAAAATAGTCTGTTTCTTTTACATATTACTATATTATTTCATCTTCTATATATAATAATCTATTATATTTAGCAACTCTATCTGTTCTGCATGGTGCTCCTGTTTTTATTTGTCCTGCATTTACTGCTACTGCTATATCTGCAATTGTTGTATCTTCTGTTTCCCCTGATCTATGAGAAATTACTGTTCTATATCCATTTTCTTTTGCCATTCTTATTGTATCTAATGTTTCTGTTAATGTTCCTATTTGATTAGGTTTAACTAAAATTGCATTAGCTATTTTCTTTTCTATTCCTCTTCTTAATCTTTTTAAATTAGTAACAAATAAATCATCTCCAACAAGCTGAACTTTATTACCTAGTTTTTCAGTTAATACTTTCCAACTTTCCCAATCCTCTTCTGCTAACCCATCCTCTACTGATGCTATAGGATATTTATTACAAAGTTTTTCTATATATTCTACCATTTCTTCTTTTGATTTTAATTGTTTAGTTTTCCAGAAATAATATCCTTCTTTTCCAATTTTTTGGGCTTCATCATACATTTCTGTGCTGGCTACATCTAATGCTAAAACTATATCCTTTCCTGGTTCATATCCAGCCTTTTTTATTGCTTCTATGATAACCTCTAATGCCTCTTCTTCGTTTTCTAAATTAGGAGCAAAACCACCTTCATCTCCAACACCCACATCATAACCTTTTTCTTTTAATACTTTTTTTAAAGTATGATATATTTCAACTCCTCTTTTTAATCTTTCACTAAAAGTTATCTCTCCTATTGGCATAATCATAAATTCTTGTATATTAACATTATTTCCCGAATGTTTTCCTCCATTTAATATATTCATCATTGGAATTGGTAATTCTTTTGAATTTATTCCTCCAATATAATTATATAATTCCATCCCAAGAGAATTAGCTGCTGCTTTTGCACATGCTAATGATACTCCTAAAGTCGCATTAGCTCCTAAATTAGATTTATTTGGTGTGTCATCTAATTTAACAAGTTCTGTATCTATTTTTCTTTGTTCATATATATTCATACCAATTATCTTTTTTCCTATTTTTTTATTTACATTTTCAACTGCTTTTTGAACTCCTTTTCCCATATATCTTGATTTATCACCATCACGTAATTCAACAGCTTCAAAACTTCCAGTTGACGCTCCTGATGGTACAGATGCTACTCCACAAAATCCTCCTTCTGTTACTACTTCTACTTGTAAGGTTGGATTTCCTCTAGAATCCAATATTTCTAATGCTTTTATACTCTCAATTTCTAAACAGTCTTTCATTTTTTCTCCTCCTTTTCTCTACCTTTATAGTGTATACATTTTTTCCATATTTATACAACTAAAAAAGTACCCTCATTATCTGAAGATACCTTTTATTATTTTATGATGCCTTTTTGTTTCTTAATTCAGTTGCATATTTTAAAGTTATTTCATTTACTTCTCCTGAAGAAATTCTTGCAATTTCTTCTATGACCTCTTTTTCTTCTAATAGCCTTATTTGTGTACTTGTTCTTTCTTTATTTGTTTTTTTACTTATAAAATAATTGTAATCAGCATTTGCTGCTATATTTGGTAAATGTGATATACACATTACTTGATGGTTATTTGCTATACTTTTTAATTTCTTTGCAACAGAATTAGCAGCTTTACCACTTATTCCTGTATCAATTTCATCAAATATAAGTACTGGTGTTTTATCTGAATCTGCTAAAACTTTTTTTATAGCAAGCATTGTTCTTGACATTTCTCCTCCTGATGCTATCTTAGATAATTCTTTTTCATCTTCTCCTAAATTTGTTGTAATATAAAATGTCACTATATCTTTTCCTGTATTTAAATATTCATTTTCTAAAAAGTCAACATGTATATTTATTTTTGCATTTTTCATTTCTAATTCTTCTAATTCAGTATTTATCTCATCACTTAGTAATTTAGCTTTTTCACTCCTTACTATATGCATTTTTTCTGCCAATATCTGCATTTTCTCTTCTATTTCTTTTAATTTCATTTTTAACTTATTATTATATTCATCAAGATTTTCTATATGCTCAATTTCAATTTTTATCTTCTCTTTATATTTTAAAATTTCCTCTATATTATTTCCATATTTTCTTTTTAATGAATAAATTAAATCTAATCTTTCTTCCACATAGTCTCTTTCTTCTTCATCAAAATATACATCATTTTTATATCCACTAATATCCCTAGAAAGTTCCTGTATTTCATAATAAATATTCTTTAAATCACTTGATACTTTTTCATATTTATTATCTATATTTTCAATTTTTTCTAAAGATCTAATTGCCATACTTATACTATCTATACTATTTTCTGATATTAGGTTATCTGCTTCTGACAAATTTTCTGATATTTTTTCTGAATTTAATATTATTTTTCTTTTTTCTTCTAAATCTATTTCTTCATTTATTTTTAAATCTGCTTCTTCTATTTCATTAACCTGATATTCTAATAAATCTAATTTTCTTTGTCTTTCTTTTTCATCTCCAAAGTTAGCTTTTAGCTCTTGTTTTATCCTATTATATTCTTTATATAATTCTAGATATTGTTCTTTTCTACTTAGTATTTCATTTCCAACAAATCCATCTAAATATTCTAAATGTAATTTACTGTCTAGCAAATTTTGATTATCATTTTGTCCATGTATTTCAATAAATTGAGACATAAATTCTTTTAACTCTGACACTGTTACCATTCTTCCATTTATTTTACACATATTTCTTCCATTTGAACTAATTTCTCTTGAAACGATAATATTTCCGTCCATCGAATTATCATTAAAAGGATCATACATACATAGTTCAACAAAGGAATTTGTCTCCCCTTTTCTAATCATTTCTTTTGAAAATCTACCACCTGATATTACTTGTAAAGAATCTATTATTAATGTTTTTCCTGCTCCAGTTTCTCCTGTTAATACATTTAAACCTTTATTAAAATCTATACTTAAATCTTCTATTATTCCTATGTTTTTTATATGTAATGTTGTTATCATATTAATACCTCCAAGAAAAATTTACACTAAAAAAATGTTCGCTCTTATTGTATCCTCTTTTTTTTAAATTGTCAATACTTTTTACGAACATTTTTTCTTTTATTATTTCTTATTAATTTTTATTAATTCTTCTTTTGTAAGCTCAGTTATTTCCGATATTTCTTCTATTTTCATTCCTCTCTTTAGTAATTTCTTTGCTATTTCTATCTGCTTTTCTTTTTTCCCCTCTATTTTGCCTTCTTCTTTTCCTTTCTCTTTGCCTCTTTTTTCTGCTGTATACATTGTATAATTATATTCAAATATGGCTCTTTGTCTTGCTTCATATAATTCTCTTTCTTTTTCATCTAGACTTATTTCATCTAATTCTTCCACTACTTTTTCTATTTCTTTATTTTCTTTTTCAGCCATTTTTACTTTCTCCTCCTCCCCTATTAACATCCATAACCATTGTTCTAGTTTTGTTGCTACTCCTGGATTTTTCTTTTTAAACTTTGGAAGTTCTATAAAATGCATTTCTAAATCATCTGTTACTATCTCATCTTCTTTTTCATATCCTAAATCTATATATTCTTTTTCTTTTGTCTCTTCAAATTTCATATGTGCTATTAAATGATAACTGTTCCTTTTAT
>CAQRYF010000046.1 GCA_948875265.1 uncultured Clostridia bacterium | reverse complement strand
ATGAGAAATTCTCATTTTAAGACCCGACCCCAAAACAGGAATTATATAAACTCTTCAAACACTTGATTTGCTAAGTTTAATCCTTTATTAGTTAGTCGTATATTATTTAAATCTATTTCTATCAAACCTTCTTCTACTAATTTATTTAGTTTTTCTCTATATAAAAATATTGGATTATCTATAAATCTTTCTTTAAACTTTGAGATATCTACTCCTTCTATCTTTCTAAATCCTAACATCATAAATTCATTCTTTTTATCTTCTATAGTTTGTTTTTCTTCTATTCGCCTATTTTTTTCTATATTGTTTTCTTCAATATTCTTTATATATTCTTCTAGATTAGATATATTAGAATATCTAATATCGTTTAAATAAGAATGTGCAGCAGCACCTATACCTATATATTGTTCTTGCTTCCAACAATTCATATTGTGTTTTGACTCTTTTCCTTTTTTTGCAAAATTAGAAATTTCATAATGGTTATATCCATTTAACTCTAAAAAGTTTTTTACATACCAATACATTCTTCTTTCTTGTTCTTCTTCTGGTAATTGTATCTTTTCCTCATCCAATAATTTAGCAATTGGTGTTCCCTCTTCTATAATTAATGAATATACACTTATATGGTTCGGATTTAATTTTATAATTTCATTTAAACTTTGTTTTAAATTTTCTATTGTTTGATTTGGTAACCCTATCATTAAATCTACATTGATATTTTCAAATCCAATCTCTTTTACTAACTTATATGTATCTAAAAATTGTTGATAAGTATGAATTCTTCCTATTTGTTTTAATAATTCATCTTGTGCACTCTGAAGCCCAATACTAATTCTATTAATTCCTGTTTCTTTATAATCATGTAATTTCTCTTCTGTTACAGTTCCAGGATTCACTTCAATTGTTATTTCAATATCTTCAAATTTTTTTTTATTATTTTTTAACTTTGCTTTAATCAATTCTAATATTGATTTTATTTGTTTACTATTAATGTATGAAGGCGTTCCTCCTCCGATATATATTGTTGTTACATTATATTTGTTAAAATCATATGAAGATATTTCTTTTTTTATAGCATTAATATAATTTTCTACTTGTTCACACTTATTTGAATAAGATACAAAATCACAATAATAACATTTTTGCTTACAAAACGGTATATGCACATATATTCCTAATTCTTGTTGTTCCATAAATTCTCACTTTCCTTTTTTGTTGACAAACTATCTGTCCTCATTGTCACTTCTTTGTTAAATAAGTGACCAAGGGGCGCGTCCCCTTAATCATTGGCTATTTCAATTATCTTTTTTAATCTATAATTAACTCCTGATTTCCCAACAGGATTTTTTAATAGTTTTCCTAATTCTAATAAAGACATATTGGGATTTTCTATTCTTAATATTGCTATTTCTTTCAAATTATCATCTAACTTATTGAATTCACCATTGTGTTGTAGTTTTTTTATTGCTGCAATTTGTTCAATAGATGCGTTTATTGTTTTATTTAAATTTGCAGATTCACAATTAACTAATCTATTTACTTTACCTCTCATTTCTCTTTGAATCCTAATATCTTCAAATTGCATTACAGCTTTATTAGCTCCTATCAAAGCTAAAAATTTGGAAATTTCTTCTCCTTCTTTTATATACATAGAATATTTGCTTTTTGTCTTCATTGTTTTAACTTTTACATTTAATATATTTAATATTTGTTCAATAATTTCCATATTTAATCTATTTGAAAAATTCACTTCCAAATGATATTTATTTTCTGGATTATTAATGGAACCAGATCCTAAAAATACGCCTCTTACTATAGCTCTTAAATTTTCTTCTGATTTATCTTTAATTATGTCTTTGTCTAGATAAACTTTTTCTTCTCTAAGACTACATTCTACAATATTTTCAAGTTCTTTAATCTTTGTAATTATAATAAACCATTTTCCGCGATATATCAATATTATGGTTTATATTTAGATTAGTTAATAACTTTGAAAATCTATTAATATTATAATCACTTTCAGTTGCAAATCTTATATTTTTATTATTAACAATATCCACATTTCCAGAAGCTAAGTATCCTATTAATTCATATTTAACCAACTCTTTATTTGCTAATTTGCTAGCTTTATTTAATTCTTGTTTTATATCTGATGAAAAAGACATCTCTTCCTCCTTTTAGCAATTTTTTAATTCAATTGTGTTACTATTATTCTATCGTTTCCATATAAATCTTTTTTACAATATGTATCTATGTATTTTTCTTCATATTCTATTATTTCTATTACATCTATTTTTTGGTCATATCCTATTTCCAAGCATATATATCCTTTAAATTTCAAATATTCATAGCCTTGACCTATTATTTTTCTATAAAAGTCTAATCCATCCCATCCTCCATCTAAGGCTATTATAGGTTCTTTTTGTACCTCTTTATCTAAAGTACTTATTATTTCTTTTTTTATATATGGTGGATTTGATACTATAATATCGAATTTTTCCTTTTTTATATTTTTAAATAAATCTGATTGTATAAATGTAATTTGGTTTTCCACTTCGTTATCTTTTGCATTCTTTTTTGCAATTCTTATTGCTTTATCACTTATATCTACTGCTGTTATTTGACTATCTTTTATATATTTAGCTAGTGATACCGCTATTGCTCCACTTCCCGTACATAAGTCTAATATTTTTTTTGCATTTATTTTCTTTGCAATTGCTATTACTTCTTCTACTAGAATTTCTGTATCTTGTCTAGGTATTAACACATCTTCATTTACATAGAAATTCATTTTCATAAATTCTTGTTGGTGTGTAATATGTTGCAGAGGAATTCCTTTTATTAATTTTTTAATTAATTTAAAGTAATTTACTTCTTGTCTTAATGTCAATGTTATATCATCATTTACTAATAAATACTGTCTTGGTTTATTTAAAATATATTGCATAATAAGTCTTGCTTTTAATTTAGGTTCATTTATATTATTACTTTTTAATTCTATCATTCCTCTTCTTAATGTTTCTCTAATTGTCATATGCACACCTTCTTTCCCATATTTTTCAAATATATTTTATCACGTTATTATATTTGAAACAAGTGTTATTGATTTAAAAGAATATTAAAAAATCTCTATCAATCATTGCAAAACAAATTCGAAACTATTAGCATGTTTTACATAACGTAAAAAATATGTTATACTACTTATAGAACCCTTATCATTTTTCAACAAAATCCTGCACATGATTAATTGCAGGTAGAAAGGATAATATGCATTACATAAATTATCCAGAAGACTTTAAACAGCGGGTAAAAAATTTCTACCCTAATGATAAAGTTCTTCACAAAAAATTAGAGCAAGGAGATTCTACAGTAGGATATTTACTAGATATAAATACTCCTACATCTTCTTCTCTTAAAGGATTGATTCATGCACTTTCCTCAAATACTTTAGATGAATTTAAATCTGGATTAAATGCTCCAGAAGACAAAATTAATCTATATATAGAATGGGGAAAATTATACAAGGAATCAATAGAGTAAAAAGAAAATACCTTATTTTTACACAAAAATAAGGTATTTTCCTTTTTATTACATTTTTTACTCCTCAAAAAACTTCTCAAATTCTGATTCATTTATTTTTTCTTTTTCTAATAAAGCACCTGCTATTGCATCAAGTTTGTCCATATGTTGTTTTAAAAGCATTTGAGCATCATTATAAGCAGTATCTATTAGTTGTTTTACTTCTTGTCCTATTTTATCTCCAATACCTTCTCCAAACATTTGCATTTCATATGGCTCTTTTCCTTGTAAATCAATTGGTCCTAAAGTATCACTCATACCATACTTTGTTACCATATCTCTTGCAATATTAGTTGCAACTTCAATATCATTACTAGCCCCTGTTGATATATCATCTAACACCAATTGCTCTGCTGCTCTTCCTCCTAATAAAGCTATTAACTTTTCTTGCATTTCAGTTTTTGAAACATAGTATTTATCTTCATCTGACTTATACATTGTATATCCCCCAGCAACACCTCTTGGTATTATTGAAACTTCTTTTACATTTGTTTGTGTTGGCAAATATCTACTTACTACAGCATGTCCTGCTTCATGATATGCAGTTAATTTTTTATCTTTTTCAGAATATACTCTAGCACGTTTTTCAAGCCCTACTGTAACTTTCTTTACAGCTTCCTCAATATCATCATTTTCTATATCTTCATGTTTTCTTTTTGTAGCAATTATCGCTGCTTCATTCAAAATATTAGCTAATTCTGCCCCTGTAAATCCCGCAGTATCTTCAGCTATACTTTCTAAATTCACATCATCTGATATTCTTTTATCTTTTGCATGAATTTTTAATATTTCTAACCTACCTTTTAAATCAGGTGTTGGTATTGTTATTCTTCTATCAAATCTTCCAGGTCTTAAAAGTGCCTTATCCAACATTTCTGGTCTATTTGTAGCTGCTAAAACTATAATTGTCTCTTCTGAACTAAATCCGTCCATCTCTACTAATAACTGATTTAAAGTTTGATTATTCTCTGTTTCTGCTCCACTATTTGAAGTTCTTCTTGAACCTATTGCATCTATCTCATCTATAAACACAATACAAGGTGCTATTTTTCTTGCTCTCTCAAATAACTTCCTTACTCTTGAAGCTCCAAGTCCTGCAAACATTTCTATAAACTCTGATCCACTCATTGATATAAATGGAACATCAGCCTCACCAGCAATTGCTTTAGCTATTAACGTCTTTCCCGTTCCTGGTTTTCCATATAATAATACACCTTTAGGTATTTTTGCTCCCATCTTCGTGAACTTTTCAGGTTTTTTCAAAAACTCAACTATTTCTATCATCTCTTCTTTTTCTTCATCCAAACCTGCCACATCATCAAATTTTATCTTTGTCTTTCTTTCTGTATCATCATATACTTTACCTTTCTCACCTAACCCCTGCATCTTAAATATCATAACAAATAAAGCAAGCATTATAGCTGTAGGTAAAAATGTAATTATAATAGATGGTATTTGTGCTAATACACTTTTAGGATTTTGAATTAATTCAATCTCATTTCCTTCTGCCACCTTTGTTTGTACTAATCCCATAAAACTTTCTGTATTTGGTACTATAGATGTCTTTTCTTCCTCTACATTTTTTACCTTAACCTTTACAGTTGTACTTCCTGTTGTCATTTCTATCTTTTCTATATTACCATAAGACATTTCCTTAATCAAATCAGTATATGCCAATGTTTTTTCATCTTTCTTATCCTTATTATTTATATAATAAAATCCCATTCCAACAGTTACAGCAATTAACAACAATACCAACAATACAAGTAACAATAACTTATTAGATTTACTATTTTTCTTTTTTGGTCTCTCTTCTTTATTTTGTTTACTCATTTTTCCTCCTTTTGTCCTATTGGGGACGTTTCTTTTTGGGACATAAATGTCACATATCTTTGTTTTAGAATAAAGTTATTAATATTTTAATTCTAATCACGCATTAGATCCTTCTGGTTCTTGACCTATATTATTATCTTTTTCTTTTTTCTTTTTACTTTTAGCCTCTTTATCTCCCTTTTCTTTCTTTTTTGCCTTATCCTCTTCTTTATCTGTATCTTTATTTTTTTGTTTTTCTTCTTTTTCCTTTTCTTGTTCTAATTCTTTTCTAACAATTTCTTGTGCCTCAACAATTTTCATTAACTCAGCTTGTTTTTTTATAAATTCAGATTTCAATATAAATATTGCTGCTACTAGATAAATTGCTGCTACTGATACATACATTACTTGGAAATACTCTATATTAAAATCTATAAATATATTAATTGCTATATATAGCATATTTAATATTACTGATAAAGTAAGTGCATATACTGCCATATTAAATATTGCAACAAATCTCATTTTTATTTTTGCAATCCATGTTGTTATCCATCCAAAAACACTCAAAAACACAGCATTTGAAAGTGTTGTTAACATATACATTATAAAGCTATATATAAATATTGTTAAAAATACACTTACATATAAACTAATGATTTTACTACTATTAGCATAATTGATGACATCTTGTTTCGTAAACTGCTCTATTCCTATCTGTCCAAATACTTCTTTATATTCATAATTTATTGTACCCACAACTGCTGAATTTTTTAATATAACTTTATCTTTTAAAACTATTAGTCCACTTCCCACTTCTTGAATCTCATTAATATATTTATTTATTTCCTGCTCATCTTCTGTTTTTGTATCAATAATTGTATATCCAGTTATCGAATTTTCTTCTGAAATTTTTATTATATCTTCTGATTCAATATTTAATTTTCCTTCAGTATACGAAAAATCAGGAAATTCATTTTTTAAATAATTAACTCCTTCTCCAATCAAATTATATGTTTGATACACCATGCCTAAACAAAGTATAATAGCAAGTATTGCAACAATTTTTGATAAATAATTAATAGCTCTTCCAAAACCTTGTGCCGCCATATCCGGATATTTCTCTATCTTTGTTATTGAATACCACACTTTTTTAAAGAATCCCATTTTTAATTCTGTTACTTCTTCTTGATTATTTTCTTTTTCTTCTTTCATTATCTATACTCCCTTCTTAGGTTTGAATCTATAAATTTTGGATTAATCTCAAATTTCACTTTATCCCCTATATTAATATCTCTTCCAGTTATATCACATACAATGTGATATGTTCCTATTCTTCCTAAGACCTTACAATTTTTATTTTCTATTTTTACGAATATTGATTGTTTTTTGAAAAAATCCTTAATATCCCTTACTATATATCTCAATTTGTCAATTGTTCTAAACATATCTCTGCTATTTGATATATTAAATCCATCCATATATCCACATGGTATTATAGCAATCTTTGTATCCTTTTTTGTTTTATATGTATTAGAATAGCCTATATTAAATCCTTTTGGTAAATCTTTTATTTCTGATACTTCTGATTCTAAATACGCAATTTTTTTAAGACCTATATGATTTTTAAAAGATAACCTTCCTAAAAATGCCGAACCAACTCTAACTGCATTTAAATGCATATTAGGAAATTTCAAAAAAGCTGATGAATTGCATACATGTAGCATTCCTGTTTCAATATTATTCATTTTTAAAACTTCTACTACGTTAATAAATCTATCAAATTGAATTTTTGTATATTTATCATCAAAAAAACTTATAGAAAAATGTGTAAAAGTCCCCTCTATTTTCACATTATTTAAAGTTTTTATAGATTCTATCATTTCATCTCTTCTATTATATACAAATCCATATCTTCCAAATCCTGTATCGATTTTCAAATGTGCACGTATCTGTCTATTTTCTTCTTCTGATAATTCATTAAGTACTTCTACATCTTCTTTTGATCCTATAGTTACTATTATATTATTATCAATTAAAGTTTTTACATCTTTTTTTATTGCTGTTGATGATAGCATTAGAATATCTTCTTTAACACCTGCTTTTCTCAATTTCAAAGCTTCATCAATTGTGGAAACTGCAAAAAATGAAATACCATTATCAATTAAAACCTTTGTATATTCTACAATTCCTAATCCATATCCATTTCCTTTAACAACAGCTATTATTTTTACTTCATTTCCATTATCATCTTTTCCACTTTTACTAGCATATTTTTTTATTTGTTCTATATTATGTCTTAAATCTTCTCTTTCTATTACTAATGTACTCAAAATTAATATCTCCTAAACATTTATTTCTTTAATTTTCTTTTTATTTGCCTTAATGTTCTAAAAGTCTTTTCTGAAAATTTATATAACTTATATGTTAGAGGTTTATATGGTATATATATTTCACCAATAAACTCTGTAAATGTAGCTCCAAAGCCTTGTTTAAATCTATATAATCCATATTGCGGATGATTCTCATCTACAACTCCTGATACTCCTCGAAAATCATATACATCGTCTTTTCTTGCAATTGCCATTTTTATCATTTCCCATTGTAATAAATAATTTGGCATTAAGTTTCTATGTTTATTACTACTTGCTCCATATAAATACCATGTTTTATTTCCATAGAAAATTGGAATAACACCTGAGATTGGCTTGTCCTCATAATAAGCCATTAATATTTTCATATGATTTGGACCTAAACAATCATACATCTTTTCAAAATACTCTAATGGTCTAATTATAAATCCATCTCTAGCTCCAGTCTCTATCATTATTTTATGAAAGTCTTTTAAATCCTCTTTTGTCCCTTCTTTTACAGTAACACCTTTTCTTCCTGCTAAACGAATATTATATCTCCATTTTTGTTTAAATCCCGCCATTATTTCTTCTTCTGTTTTATCTTTTATATCTAATCTAAATACATATCTTGGTTGAATTTCATCCTTAAAATCTTTTGCATCATCTTTTATTTTATATCCTAAATTTATAACCACATCTCTAAATACTTGGTCGTCACTTTTTATATCTGGTTCTACTCTTAAAACAAATGCATTATATTTTTTAGCTAATTCCTTTGCTCCATCTGTTAATTGTTTCATAACTGAAATATCATGAATGTCACATACTGGTCCTCTAGAAGAATACATTATATTACCAAATATAGGCATTTTTCTAATCCATACACAAAGTGACCCTATTATATTTCCATCATCATCCTCAGCTAAAATAACTTCTGGTTTCCAGTTTGGTTTCTTTACTTCTGCCCATTCTAATGCTTGTTGAAAATTACATCTTTCATGTGTTTCTAAAAATTCTTTATATTTTTTCTTGGATTCTTCATCTGTTACAAATTTCATATTTCCTCCTTTTGGGGACATTTCTCTTGCAACATTTTTGTTGCATCACATCTCCAATTTTATCTTTTTTATTATTTACAATATATTGGTATTTTACACTATATCACAGAAATTTACAAGTAATTTCAAATTTTAAATGTAAAAAAATATTGCATATTAGTTTACATTTAATTTGAATGTAATCTTGTAAATTTATAATATTTATTGTACTATTTAAGTATATTAGTTTTTATTAAAAAACAAGGAGGAAATAAATATGAATAAAACAATGGAAAAGTCATATAAAATATCAAGATTAATTCTTGCATTAATAGCATTCATAATATTTAAAATTGTTTTTATAAATGAAGATGTTTCTTGGATGATTCCGCTTATATTTGCAATAATTGTATTTGTCCTTAGCTTTCCTAGTTCTGTGGTAAGCAAATTAATAATAAATATTGGAAATAAATTAAAAAGCAAACTACTAAAAATATTATTTTACATATTTCTTTTACCAATTCAATTTCTACTTTTTTTAATGATATATGGATTTATAGCTACTTTTTTTGAAAGTATTCCAACACCAAATGATATGGGTGCTGCATTAAGCATAGCGTTTTTTTGTCTGTTTCTTGTAACAATAGGAACTATTTGTGTTATATTACCATATATTCAAACATTAATCGTATTGATTCTTAAACGCTTTATAAAAGATAATAATCCACGGATAGGACCTATTTAATCTATATAATTTACACGTGAAATTATATAAAAAAATTCTTATAGAAAGATAAATCCTACAAGAACATTCATACTGGTGCGAGTGTTCTTATAGGAATTTTTACAAAATACTTAAAAATCAATAATTACACTGCACACAAAAAAGCATATTTATATTATCCTTGAAAAATTTGTTTTGTTCGCTTGTATTTTATTAAATAATATTATATAGTTATAAACAATAGAAAATGAGAATAAGCAGTATGGGTGCTACCACTTTACATACACAGTTTTGACTGTGAGAATGGAGGTGGTGCTATATGGTAGAACAAGCTATGTTAATGATAATATACTTACTTTTCTACGGTTTAGTAGGAATGACTATTATAGCATTTGCCTTGATTATTGCATTAGTAGTAATTTTGAGCAAATAAAAAAGCACCACATTATGCTTCGCCAAGCTATGTGGTGTTCATCATATTTATATGGTAGCACACATTTCTGTGGCTCTCATTTTCTATCTTTATTATACATTCATTTTTTAGCTTTGTCAAATGTTAAAATCCATATTTATTACAAAATTGGAAATTTTCTTATAAATTCATTAAAAATGATGTTACTAATCTTTTTGCCTTGACTATAAACATATTCATCATTTCTATAATCTTTATCTTTAAAATCTTTAATCAAAATTGTTAGAATATAATTTCCATATTTAGTTGATACGATACCTCCATCATTTCTAACAGATTGATATTTTCCACTTTTAGTAACTATATAATTTACAATTGGATTTTCTACTTCTTTATAAACTTTGTCTATTCCATCTACAACCATTTCATGATATTTTTGATTTTTTATGATATCTATTATTTCCTGCGTTATGTCTTTATTAAATAATTCACAATTATTTAGTTTCTTCCATACTAAATAATAATCATAAGCAGTAGTCTCTGAAAATACTTCATCTTCTACTGACTTAAACTTACTATATAATTTAGTATCTTTACAACCGATATTTTTTATTGCTTTATTTATTTTATCTATTCCTAGAAAATCAATTAACATATTAGTTTCTACATTGTCACTTATTATCATCATTAAAGTTGCAATATCAAGAATAGGAAGCTTTATTCCTTTAGATAAATATCTCATTACCCCACTACCATTTACATAGTACTTATCTAAATATGTAAGTTCTATTTTTCTATCTATTATTCCATTGCTTATTTCATTAAATAATTCAATTAGAATAAATATTTTTATACAACTTGCAGCATTATATTTTTCTTTTTCATTTATTTTTACTACTTTACCATCAAAATTAATTAAACTATCTTTTATTGTTTTTTCTATATTCATAACTATATCTCCAATTTTTCAAAATATCAGAATTATTTTAGATATTATATATGAATTAAAAAAGAAAAATCAAATATCACATTAGAAAAATTCAAAAATGTATGTAAATATATAGGAACGTGGTGTCGCAAAGCGACAGCCATGACACTCCCTATATATAATACGAAGTAACTTTATATAAATAAATCGGTATAACATAGTTATATCAGTAAATATTGACCTAAATTATCAGCATAAAATAAAAAAAATTCTTATAGAAAGATAGATTCTATAAGAACATTCATACTGGAGCAGGTAGTGGGAATCGAACCCACGTCATCAGCTTGGAAGGCTGAGGTTCTACCATTGAACTACACCTGCATATTTAATTATAATTGTCAGGATTATTGGAGCAGGTAGTGGGAATCGAACCCACGTCATCAGCTTGGAAGGCTGAGGTTCTACCATTGAACTACACCTGCGAAGTTTTCCTCCTGACAATTATAGATTATAAATGTTTTTTCTATTTTTGTCAATAGATTTTCTAAATTTTTTCAAAAATCTATATTCAATTAATTCTTATATAAGTTTCATTGCAGCCTCTACTAACCCTACAAATAGTGGTGCTGGCTTATTTGGTCTAGATTTTAATTCTGGATGAAATTGTCCTGCTATAAAATATGGATGATTTTTTTCATCTATTTCTACAATTTCCACAAGTAATCCATCTGGAGAAGTTCCAGAAATCTTTAATCCTGCATCTTCTAATCTTTCTCTATATTCATTATTATATTCAAAACGATGTCTATGTCTTTCTGAAATCTCTTCTTTTCCATATACCTTACTTGCTAAAGTTCCTGGTTTTATAGTGCAAGGATATGCACCCAAACGCATTGTTCCTCCTTTTTTATCTATATCTTTTTGTTCCTCCATTATATGTATTAATGGATTTTTTGTATTCTCATCAAATTCTGCAGAATTACTGTCTTCTATTCCTAATACATTTCTTGCATATTCTACCACTGCCATTTGCATTCCCAAGCAAATCCCTAAAAATGGTACTTTATTTTCCCTTGCATATTTTATTGTTTGTATTTTTCCTTCTATTCCCCTATTTCCAAATCCACCAGGAACTACAATTCCATCAAATTCTTTCAACTTATCTTTTACATTTTCTTTATTTATTCCTTCTGAATCAACTAATTTAACTTTTACCTTAACATTATTTGCAAATCCTGCATGATACAAACTTTCTATTACTGAAATATATGAATCTTCTAGTTTTATATATTTTCCTACAATTGCAATTGTAACTTTTTTATCATTATCAATATTCCTTATTTTTTGTATCATTGCTTCCCATTTACTATTATCTGGAATATATTTATCTAATTTTAGATGATTACAAACTTCTCTTGCTAATCCCTCTTCTTCTAACATTAAAGGAACTGCATATAAACAATCTGCTGTTTTATTTTGAATTACACTTGTTTTTCTTACATTGCAAAATAGAGCTAATTTTTCTCTTATTGAGTCTGGAATATCTTGCTCTGTCCTACAAACTAAAATATCTGGTTTAATTCCAAAACTTTGTAATTCTTTTACTGAATGTTGAGTTGGTTTTGATTTTATCTCGTTTGAACCAAATATATATGGTAATAATGTTACATGTATATATAGTACATCTTCTGGATTTTTTTCTAATCCAACTTGTCTTATTGCTTCAATTATTGATAATCCTTCTATATCTCCAACTGTTCCACCTATTTCTGTTATTACAATATCTGTATCAGTTTCTTCAAAACCGTATATTCTCTCTTTTATCTCATTTGTAATATGAGGTATTACTTGTACTGTTTTACCTAAATAGTCCCCTCTTCTTTCTTTTTCAATAACTTCTGAATATATTTTACCCATAGTAACACTTGAATTTTTTGTTAAATTTTCATTTATAAATCTTTCATAATGCCCTAAATCCAAATCCGTTTCTGCACCATCATCTGTTACAAACACTTCACCATGTTCATATGGATTCATTGTTCCTGGATCCACATTTATATATGGATCAAATTTCTGAATTGTAACTTTATATCCTCTATTTTTCAATAATCTGCCTAATGATGCAGCTGTAATTCCTTTTCCTAATCCTGATACAACTCCTCCTGTAACAAAAATATATTTTGTGTTCATAATTTCCTCCTATTTCCAAAAAACAAAAAAAGATTAAAAAAGTTCCCCTTCAAAATCGGTTTTTTTTTAATCTATTAATAGTTTAGCATTACTTTTTTAATTTTTCAAGTATTTTTTTGCATTTTTTATTTTTTATTGTTATACTAATATTATTAAGTTAAAATTTAAGGAGGTTTTTATTTATGTCTACACCACATAATGAAGCAAATCCAGAAGATATTGCAAAAACTGTTATAATGCCTGGTGACCCACTTAGAGCAAAATATATAGCAGAAAATTTTTTAGATGATTACAAGTTAGTAAATTCAGTAAGAGGTATGTATGCTTATACTGGTCAATATAAAGGAACTAAAATTACTATCATGGCACATGGTATGGGAATGGCTAGTATTGGAATTTACAGTTATGAATTATATAATTTCTATAATGTAGAAAATATTATAAGAATTGGTTCTTGTGGAGCCTATGTCCCAGAATTAAATTTATTTGATATTGTTTTATCAGAATCAGTTTTTTCTGAAAGTAATTATGCTTTAACCTATAACAATGAAGATTGTCACATTATAGATTCGGATACTCAATTAAATGATATTATTAAAGAAACAGCAATGTCAAATGATATTAATTTATATAAAGGAAATACTGTTTGTTTAGATTTCTTTGATCCATATATGCCAGATATGAGTAAATTCCTAAAAAGAATTCCTGAAGGTTTTAACCCTTTATCTGGCGAAATGGAAGCTTTCGCTTTATTCTATAATGCCAAAGTTGCAAATAAAAAGGCTGCTTGTCTAATGAGTGTAGTAGATTCTCATTTCAAACAACAAATTGCTACTACTGAAGAAAGAGAATCTGGATTAAATAATATGATTAAACTTGCTTTAGAAAGTGCAATAAAAATTTAATTATAAATATCGAGTAGAGAATAAATAATTATTTTATTTATTCCCTCTCACACCACCGTACATACCGTTCGGTATACGGCGGTTCAATTTGTACATTCAATATGTACTTTGTTATAT
>CAQRYF010000045.1 GCA_948875265.1 uncultured Clostridia bacterium | reverse complement strand
ATACCTGTTCCCATTCCGAACACAGAAGTCAAGCCTAAATGTGCCGAAAATACTTACGGGTTACCCTGTTGGAAAGATAGGTTGTTGCCAGATTTATATATATTCCTCTTTAGCTCAGTTGGTAGAGCGCTCGGCTGTGAAGCAAATCTTCCAAGATTAAAGTTAGCAGCTCTATAAGGAAACTTATAGATGAAAAAGGTGGCTAAGTCGGTGGAACTCTTAACAGGTAATGCTGATGACAATACCGAGCAAGGCGAAAGCTATGTGTAGAGACTTTACACCACCTACCTAAGTCGCAAGATATGGTAAAGATAAAGTCCAGACTACAAATTATCAGTTCAATATTGATAATGCTAATGAAAATTAGTGTGGTGCAGTAACCGATAGGTCGTTGGTTCGAGTCCAACAAGAGGAGCCAAAATTAAATAAAAAACTGTTAAAAGCTTTCTAGTAAAAACTTTTAATAGTTTTTTTATTTTTACTAGGAAGTGATTTTATGAAAATTTTAAAGGATACAATAAAATTATTATTAGAAATTAATAATGCAATATATGATGATATTAAATTAGAATTTTTATACCATTCTAATAAATTAGAAGGTAGCACATTTAATTTAGAACAATTAAATATTTTGTTAGATGAAGATAAAATAATAGGTGAACATTCTGTAGATGATGTACAAGAAACAATTAATTCTTTAAAATTATTTGATTTTGTAGTTAAAACTATTGATGAACAACTAACACCAAGATTATTAAAAAAATATCATTCTTTGTTAAAAACTAATACGATAGATTCAGAGCGTGGATTTGCAGGAGTATACAAAAAGATTCCTAATAAATTAAGAGGTATTGATATTGAAACGGCACAACCATATGAAGTACAAGAAAAAATGGATAAACTATTGGAAATGAAAATAAATACAATAGAGGATATTGCTAATTTTCATCAAGAATTTGAACATATTCATCCTTTTCAAGATGGAAATGGTCGTATTGGTAGATATCTTATTCTAAGACAATGTATTGAAAATAATATGGATTTGATAGCTATTGATGATGAATATAATAAAGAATATAAGCAAGCACTTTATATAGCACAAAAAGATAATAATATAAGTCTTCTTGTAGAAATACTAAAGAAATGTCAAACAAGATTAGATAAAAAGTTAAGTAAATATCAAAAAGGAATAGAAGAGCTAAATAAAAAATAGATAGAAGAAATAAATATGCTTAAATATCCAACAAATATGCATGGTGGAGAATTAGGGGCTAAAATTGAAGTGCTCGAAAAGGTAGATACTTCTTTATTAAAAGTGAAATTTAACTAATAAAGGAGTAGAAGATTATGAATTATGAAGATAAAAAAATTGTAGGAATTATCGCATCAAATGTTGAACCAGCAGTAGCATTAAATGTAATAGGACATTTAGCGATTTTAATAGGAAAGTACTCTAATGAAGAAATAATGGGAAAGCCAATAATAACAGATAAATCAGGAATACAGCATTTAGGAATAAGTAGGTTTCCATTTATAATAACAAAAGTAAAAATAGGAAAATTAAAAAATGCTATAGATACAGCTAAGAATAATCCAAATTTATTAGTAGCAGATTATCCTAGAGATATGTTGGAGACTAGAACAGATGAAGAATTAGTAGAATCTATTAATTCAAAAGAAAATGACAAATTAGAATATTTAGGTGCATTAATTTATGGAGATACAAAAGAAATAGATGAGATAACAGGAAAATTTCAACTTTGGAGAATAGATTAAAATGATAAATGACTTTTGAAGAAAACATATGTATTAAAATTTGTCATAATTAGTTATAAATCTGTCATAAAATTTGTCATGAATAAAAAGAGAAAGCTTGAAATGTAGGTATATTAATAAGTTTTAAAAATTATTTGGCTCTAAATGAGGAGCCATAAAGAATAGTAGATAAGAAATTATCTGTTATTTTTTTGTGTGTTCACTATCTTTTTTATAAGAAAGAGGCTTTAAAATGTATTTTGGTATGCTCTAATTGCCATAAAGAGATACATAGTAAAATGGGATATAAAATTAAAAGTAAGTAATATAAGTATTTATTTTTAACTGAGTGTTCAATTTTTGAAAATGGATATTTGGAAAACAATTGTATTTATACCAATTTTATGGTATATTTAATGAGTGAAAAATGGAGTAATTATGAGAAATTTAGATAATAAATTAAAAAACAGAGCAATAAATTATGATAAACTATTAAAATATGGATTTAAAGAAGAAAATGATATATATATTTATAAAAAAAATATATATGATGGTCAATTTGAGGTGAACATAGTAATTTCAGATACTAAAAAGTACTCAAAATTGATTGATATAGAAAATGAAATGGAATTTGCTCTTGTGGATATTGAAGATTCAACAGGTAAATTTATAGGAGGACTAAGAAAAGATTATGAAGGCATAATAGAAGATATAATTATAAAATGTACAAATAAAGAGGTGTTTATAAGTAATCAGGCAAAAGAAATTATAAATTATATAAAGCAAAAATATAATGACGAATTAGAATATTTATGGGAAAAGTTTGATGATAATGCAATTTGGAGAAATAAGCAAAATAATAAATGGTATGGTGCTTTATTGATAATATCAGAAAGTAAATTAGGAATTGAATCAGATAAAATGATTGAGATTATAGATTTAAGATATCAAAAAGAAAAAATTCAAAATATAGTAGATAATAAAAAAGTTTTTCCAGGATACCACATGAATAAAAAAACTTGGATAACAATAAAACTAGATAATTCTTTAGATACAGAAACAATATATAATTTAATAGATAATAGTTATAAATTGTCAATAGGGAATAAATGTAATCTTACAGGTAATAGTTTATCTCAAAAAGTATATGATTATTTAAGAACTATACCTAAAGGAAAGGTAGTAACCTACAAGCAAGTTGCAGAATATATAGGAAATAAAGGGTTAGCAAGAGTTATAGGAAATATACTTCACAAAAATCCAGATGGAGATAAATACCCTTGTTATAAAGTTTTAAATAGCAAGGGGGAACTTGCAGAAGCTTTTGTATTTGGAGGAAAAGAAATTCAAAAAGAAAGACTACAATCAGAAGGAATTAAAGTAATTAATAATAAAGTTGATTTAAGTTTATATCAATGGAAGGAAGATAAAATGTAAGAATACAAGAACATGATATCAACAAAAAAGAATATTCGAATGAAATAGTAATTAAACAGCATTCATAAGTTATTTTATTTGATAAGACAGAAGAACTTGTGAGGTTTGCTGAATTTGTACACAAGTACGATAAATAATCAAGTAGGCTTCGACAACTGGAGCCTTATTTTTTATATTAAAATAAATATTAAAATTTCCTTAAAGCTATTCATTAGTTAATTTATTTATGATAGTATTTTATTGTAATAAAATCTAAAAGGAGGTAATATTTTGCATAGAATTGAAGCATATATTAGACTAGCATTAATATTTATTGTTATAATAAGTACTTTGTACTTACCTATTTTATTATATCTAAGGAAAAAGGGTAAAAGTGTGATTAGGCAAATAAGTTATATAGGGTTAATTTGTTCAGTATTTTTAATTGTATTTGCTACCATTTTATTTGTGCCAATTACATTTCATCCACAAGAATATATTTTGAATATTAAACCATTTAATTGGATAGGAAATATAGATAGCTTTCAACAAGTTGTAGTTGAGAAAATACCAAATATAATATTGTTTATTCCATTAGGATTTTTTATTCCAACAGTATTAAAGAGTAAAAGAAAATTATATAAAGTAGCATTGATTTCATTTGTTATAACTTTTAGTGTTGAATTCTTTCAATATTTTATAGGTCGTTCGTCAGATATTGATGATATTATAACAAATATTTTAGGTGCAATTATTGGATATGTAATGTTTAAAGTGTTAAATAGTTTGCTAAAACATAAAATATTATGGAATAAATTTGTCGGAAATACTTTTATAAATGAGAAGAAATTAAAATAATTAATTAAGGAGTTAATATGAGTAAATATACAATATTATGGGAATATTTAAAACAAAATGATAAAGAAAACTATAAATTATCTTATGAAGAAATTAGAGAGATTTTGGATTTTGATATAGATCATTCATTTTTGACATATAAAAAAGAAGCAAAAGAATATGGATATGAAGTTGGTAAAATATCAATAAAAGAAAAGACAATTATATTTAATAAGATTAAATAAAATAGAGCTTATGGGATAGAAATGATATGGATTTTCTATCTTTTTTCCATTTATCTTAAAATAAAACCTCTTATTTTATTAATATTGAAAAAATAAATTGGAAATTATATAATAAAAATAAGGAGAGACATATGAAGATAAATATAGAAAAGATAATTAATGATAAATTAGATTCAAATAATGTTAATATAAAAATAGAAGTTGCAAATAGAGAATGTAATATAAGTGATTTAATACAACATATACAAAATTTTGAAAACTCAGAAATTGTAGTAAGAACTGAAAATGAAATAAGAACAATAAAGATTAATGATATATTGTATTTTTATAGTGATAAAAAATATAACTATTGTAAAACAGAAAAAGAGATATTTAAAATAAGAAGTAAATTATATGAATTAGAAAAGATAAATCAAGATTTTTTAAGAATATCAAAATCTTGTGTTATAAATATTCAAAATGTAAGATGTTTTGATTTAGGTGAAACAGGAAGGATTATAGTAAAGTTTTATGATAATTCAGTACAACATGTGTCAAGATGAAAAATAAGAAACGTAATGAATTACTTAGAAGAAAGGGGAATTTAATATGAAATCAAAAAGGATATATTTAAATTATTTATTATATTATTTCCTTGGAAATATGATTTTTAATATGTTGTTTTCAATAGTAAAAACAATAGTTATAAATATTATAGGAGGGCATGAATTATTTATAGAAAATTTATTATTAAGTTTTAAACAAACTTTTATATTTTATACAATAGTATTTATACTTATAGTGTTAATTAATGCAATATATAGAAAATATATGATAAAAAGACTAAATGAAAAATTAAATAAAATTAAGGAGAGGAGTGATAAAAATGAAAAGTAAAAGAATAATTATAATCGCAATAATTGTTTTAAGCATTTGTGCAATAGCTTTTGGAATATTTAAAGCAACACATAGTGATAACTATTTATATAATCAAGATGGAACTATTTCAGATGGACATCAAGAATTAATTGAACATTTGAAAGAGATAGAAGATAAAGAGGAAAGAAAGAAACAAATTGACTTTTCACTAGAACAAAGTATAATTACGCAAGAAGAAGCAAATGAATTATATTAATATAACATAAGAAGGATAGAAATAAAAATCTATTCTTCTTTTCATTTGTAGCATTTTTTGTTAAAATCATATATAATTAAGAAAAAATATTTTAGGAGATGAACAAAATGCAAGAATTAGATAAACTTGAAACCACATTATTACTATTGAAAAGAGATGATGAGATTTTACTTGCAATGAAAAAACGAGGGTTTGGAATAGGGAAATATAATGGTATTGGAGGAAAAATAGAAAAAGGTGAAACACCAGAAGAAGCAATGATTAGAGAAGCTCAAGAAGAAGTATTAGTTACTCCGACTAAATATGATAAAGTTGGAGTAGTAGAATTTATAGAATTTTATAAAGGCAAAAAACAAAATGTAATATTTCATTTATTTGTAGCTACGAATTGGGAAGGAGAGCCTCAAGAGAGTGAAGAAATGAATCCAAAGTGGTTCAAAATAAATGAAATACCATATAATCAGATGTTTGAGGATGATAGGTATTGGTTACCTATAATTTTACAAGGGAAAAAAATAAAAGCTTTTTTTGAATTTGATGAAAACTGGAAATTGTTATATCACTCAATAAAAGAAGTGAATTTTTAATAAAATAGAAAGAGAGAATTTAATTGTGGAAAAGTTAGATTATAAAAAAGAATATAAAGATTTATATATGCCTAAAACAAAACCAATGATAATTGATGTACCAAATATGAAATTTATCATGGTAGAGGGAAGTGGTAATCCAAATAGTGAAAATGGAGAATATCAAGAAGCTTTACAATTATTATATGGAATATCTTTTACAATAAAAATGAGTAAAATGGGAGAAAACAAAATTGATGGATATTTTGAATATGTAGTACCACCATTAGAGGGTTTTTGGTGGCAAGATGGTGTACAAGGAATTGATTATAATCATAAAGAAAATTTTAAATGGATTTCAATGATAAGACAACCAGAGTTTGTAACAGAAGAAGTATTTAAATGGGCTATAGAAGAAGTAAAAAGTAAAAAGGGATTAGATGTCTCAAAAGTGAAGTTCAAAGAATTTAAAGAAGGATTATGTGTTCAAATTATGCATAAAGGTTCATATGATAATGAACCACAAACTATTAAAAAGATAGAAGAATATATCGAAAGTAATAATCTAAAAAATGATATAGGTAGAATGTTAAAAAATAATATGATAAGAAGACATCATGAAATTTATTTATCAGATCCTAGAAGAACAGCAGTAGAAAATTTAAAAACTGTAATTAGAATTCCAGTTGTAAAAGATAAATAATTTTTTTGTAATTAGAGTTATATGAGTAATAAAAATGTACTTACATTAAGTGAGTGCATTTTTATTTCGTAAATTTGGCACACGAACAAGTTAGCAGAAAGCCAAAGAATAAGGTTAAAATCATGCTAATATTAAGGTTTTCCGATTTGTTCCTTTAGAAGGAATTTATTGATTGTGTAATAATTATACATTTTATAAATTTTTATAATTTATTTAAGAATTATAGACAAGTGACAAAATAAATGATAAACTAACATTAGTTAGGTAACAAGTGTTATTGAAGGGAGATATTAAATGCCAAGAGAAATGATATTCAAAAAAGAAGATGTAATAAATACAACCTGTAATCTAGTAAAAAAAGAAGGTATAGAAAGTGTAAATGCAAGAAGGATAGCAAAGGAATTAAAATCATCTGTTCATCCAATTTTTAGACATTTTAAAGATATGGAAGAATTAAAAAAAGCAGTATATGAAAAGATATATGAAACATATAAAGAATATATGTTAAAAGGGATAAATAGTAAGGAAAAGCCATATAAACAAATGGGATTATCTTATATTAAATTTGCAAAAGATTATCCGGAATTTTTTAAAATCATATTTATGCAAAAAACAGATTTGAATGCAGAAAATTTTGTAATGGGTGATAAAATGGGAGATGATGTCATAAAAGCCGGACAGACATTAACAGGATTATCATTTGAAGAACAAAAGAAGTTTCATATAAAAGTGTGGATATTTACACATGGTATTGCATGTTTAGTAGCAACTAAAACAGTAGAATTTACGGAGGAAGAAATAAGTGAATTATTGGGCAATACAGTTTTAGAAATGTTAAAAGGATATAAAAGTGAAGGAGGAAAATAAATTGAGTCATATTATTGAAATCAAAAATTTAACAAAAGAATACAAAGGAATGAAGGCTATTGATAACTTATCTTTTGAAGTAGAAGAGGGAGAAATATTAGGTCTATTACGGACCAAATGGAAGTGGTAAATCTACAACTATCAATTGTATTTTATCTTTACTGAAATTCAAAGAAGGGAAAATTAAGATATTTGATAAAGAGATGAAGCCAGATGCTTATGATATTAAATCAAAACTAGGTGTTGTGTTTCAAGATGTAGCAGTATTTGAAGAATTAACAGTATATGAAAATATAGATTATTTTTGTGGTCTTTATATAAAAGATAGGAAAACAAGAAAACAATATATTGAAGAAGCAATAGAATTAGTAGGATTAGAAGAGTTTAGAAAATTTTATCCAAAACAATTATCTGGAGGTTTACTTAGAAGATTAAATATTGCTTGTGGAATAGCGCATAAACCAGAATTAATATTTTTAGATGAACCAACTGTTGCTGTGGATCCACAAAGTAGGAATAATATATTAGAAGGTATTAAAAAATTAAGAGATAGAGGTGCAACTATTATATATACAACTCACTATATGGAAGAAGTTGAGATTATATGTGACAGAATTATTATTTTAGACAAAGGAAAAATTCTAGCAAGTGGAACCAGTAACCAACTAAAAGAATTAGCAAAAATAGAAGAAAAGGTTACTGTTGAAATTAATGATTTAGAAGAAAAGGAAAAAGATAAAATACAAAAATTAAGTAATGTAGATCAAGTAACTTACAATGGGAATGTATTGATAGTGACTTACAAAAAGGGTCAAAACAATCTAAGTCAACTAATAGATTATTTAAATAATAAAAGTATTAAGTATAATAAAATTTATTCTGAAAGACCAACACTAAATGATGTATTTTTAGAATTAACAGGAAAGGAGCTTAGAGATTAATGTTTATTCATAATTTTAAATATGCATTTAAGACTCTTTTTAGAAATAAAATGCTAATATTTTGGACATTTGCTTTTCCAATTATTTTAGGAACGTTTTTTAATTTGGCATTTTCTAATATCGAAAATAGTGAAAAATTAAAGATAATTGATATAGCAATTGTTAACAATGAAGACTTTCAAAATAATGAAATGTTCAAAGAGGCTTTTAAAAATTTGAGCGATGAAAAAAATGAAGATAGATTATTTAACACTCAATATGTAACAGAAGAAAAAGCAAAAGAATTATTAGAAAACAATGAGATAACTGGATATATTATATTAGATGAAGAAACTCCAAAAGTAGTTGTTAATACAAGTGGTATAAATGAGACTATTTTTAAGTATGTGACAGAAGAAATAACACAAACCGCTGAAATTGTGAAAACTATGGCACAAGAAGAAATTGCAAAAGAAATGATGGCAGGAAATTATCAAATTGATTATCAAAAGATATATCAAAATATACAAGATAGAGTACAAAATCAAGAAGCTAATATAAAAAATGTATCAAATAGTAATTTAAGTTATACGATGATAGAATTCTATACTTTAATTGCCATGGCATGTCTTTATGGTGGTATACTTGGTATGGTAGCAATTAATCAAAACTTACCTAATATGAGTAGTAATGGAAAAAGAGTAGCAGTAAGCCCTACTGTTAAAGGAAAGTTAGTACTTAGTAGTGTATTAGCAAGTTATATAACACAACTAATTGGATTGTTATTGTTATTTCTATATACTATATTTGTATTAAAAGTAGATTATGGGGATAATTTACCATTAATTATTACTTTAGCAATGACAGGTAGCTTAGCTGGTTTAACAATGGGAATAGCGATAGGTACATTATTAAAATCAAATGAAAATGTAAAAACAGGAATCCTTATATCAATAACTATGCTAGGTTGTTTCTTATCTGGAATGATGGGAATTACAATGAAATATATTGTTGATAAAAACATACCAATTATCAATAAAATAAATCCTGCAAGCATGATAACAGATGGATTTTATTCGTTATATTATTATGATACTTTAGATAGATATTTTTTAAATGTCGGTAGTTTACTGATTTTTGCTTTTATCATGATATCAATTTCTTATTTGAGTTTAAGGAGGCAAAAATATGACAGTATTTAAAACATTTTTAAAAGTATTAAATAAATGCAAAGTAACGATTATCATGTATACTATTATTTTAATTGGATTTGGCGGATTTAATATGCAAACAAGTGATAATTCTACTAATTTTGTAGCAAGTAAACCAGATATTTTCATTGTAAATCGAGATGAAGAAAATGCAATTACAAATAATCTAGTAGAATATATAAAAAATAATAGTAATCTAATTGATATACAAAATAATGAAGAGGCAATTAATGATGCTGTGTTTTATAGAGATGCAAATTATGTTATTTATATACCTAAAAATTATGGGAAAGATTTTTTGGAAGGAAAAAATCCTAATATAGAAATAAAGAGTACAGGAGATTATCAATCATCATTTGCTGAAATGTTATTACAAAGATATATTAAGGTTGCAAATTTGTATCAAGCTAATATATCTACAGAAGAGGAATTAATTTTAAAAATAAATGATACCCTTTCTAAGGAAACACAAATCGAAATTACTTCAAAATTAGATACAGATATGTTATCAAAAGCCACTTTTTATTATAATTTTGCAAGTTATAGTATCTTAGCAGGATGTGTATATATAATATGTCTAATTTTATCTAGTTTTAAAGATGAAAAAATAAGAAAAAGAACAATTATTAGTAGTATGAGTGAGAAAGAATATAATAGAAAATTACTTCTAGCTAATAGCTTATTAGCTGTAGTAATATGGTTACTATATGTAGTTTTAAGTTTTATTTTAGTAGGTAATATTATGTATTCAGTGCATGGATTAGTATATATTATAAATTCTTTTATATTTACAATTTGTGCAGTAACAATAGCATTTTTGATAGGAAATATAGTTAACAATAAAAATGCAATTAATGGAATTGTAAATGTAGTAGCTCTTCGGTTCAAGCTTTTTATGTGGTGCTTTTGTACCAATGGAATGGATACCAGATACTGTATTAAAAATAGCTCATGTTTTACCAACTTATTATTATATAAGTAATAATGAAAAACTTGCTAAACTAGAAATAGTAGATTTTGAAACATTAAAACCTATTTTAATGAATATGGGAGTTATTCTAATATTTACAGTTATATTTATTATAATTACAAATGCTATATCTAAAAGAAAAAGAAAAATTGGATAAATATAAATAAGAATTTAAGGGGGAAGAAGAAATGGCAACTACTCAAGAATATATAGAATATGTATGTGAACAAATTGGTGGTATTGGTGATACTAGATATAGAAAAATGTTTGGAGAGTATATGGTATATCTTAATGATAAGCCAGTAGTTATTGTGTGTGATAACATACCTTATGTAAAAAAATTACCATGCATAGAAGAAAGAATGAAAAATGCTGAATGTGGTCATCCATATAAGGGAGCAAAAGAACATTATATTTTAGATATTGATAATAGTGCTTTTTGTAAAGAAATCATAAAAGCAGTAGAAGAAGTAACGCCATTACCAAAGTCAAGAAAGAAAAAATAGATTAAATATTAAAATTATATTTGAGCTTAGCTAATAACTAAGCTCAAAAGTAGGTATACCAGTAGAATATGGAGCGATATCATATTGTTGGAAAAAGATTATAACATTATTAGGAGTGAGATAAAATTGATGAGGATTAAAGGTTTCTAATACTAAAGAACAATAATCATCAAAAAATATATCTTCTCCTTTTTCTTTAATTTGAGAATTTATTTCTTTTAAAATATAGAGAATATAATTAGGATTGTTATAATAGACATCATCTAAAGAAAATTGTGAATTATATTCTAAATTCCAATTTTGAGAAGTTCTTACAGTAGAACCATGAGCACCTCCTGTGAAAATGTATTCATCTTGATATAAACTTATAATTGGTGCTTGATTAAGAGTTATAGTATATTTAAATACTAACTCATAAACCATAATAGGAAATCCATTAGAAGAATTATAATCATAAGTGGCTTTTGCATCAGGAAATAGGTTTTCTTTAGCATATTTTTCTAATTCTAATGCTTTATTATAATTTAGAGTATTAAATTTTCTTGTATCATAATAATTAGAAAAAATTTGAGGATATTCAATATCATATGTTAAAATTACAGTTTCTTTATATTTTAATTCACCTCTAATAACTTTTTTTTCAATATTAAACATAAAATCACCTATAATATCTTATGAAAAAAATCTAAGAATGGTAATTTATAAATAAATTCTTCACAAAAAATTAAGAAAAAATAAATACACATTAAAACATTGATATGTTAAAATAATAGAAAAGTTACCAAAGGGGAGGATATCTTTTGGTAGTATCATGATAATATAAGGAGGAAGCAAATGGAAGATACAGTCTTAAAATGTAATAAACTAAACAAAAAGTTTGGTAAAAAACATATCTTAAGAGATGTAAGTTTTGAAATTAGGAAAGGAGATATATTGGGATTTATAGGACCAAATGGTGCTGGAAAAACGACTACAATTAAGCTTGTTCTAGGTCTTCAAAGTATAACTTCAGGAAATGTTTTAATTAATGGTTTTGATATAGAAAAACAGTTTACAAAAGCAATTGAAAAAGTAGGTGCTATTGTAGAAAATCCTGATTTATATATGTATCTATCAGGATATGAAAATTTAAAGTTAATTTCTAAATTATACAAAGGGATTGATAAAAAAAGAATTGATGAGGTTGTAAAATTAGTAAAATTAGAAAATAGGATAAATGATAAAGTATCTAAATATTCTTTAGGAATGAGACAAAGGTTAGGAATAGCACAAGCTATTTTACATAGACCATCTTTGTTAATATTAGATGAACCGACTAATGGCTTAGACCCAGAAGGAATAAAAGAAATGAGAGAATTGTTAGTGGATTTAGCAAAAAAAGAGAATATGGCAATTCTAATTTCTAGTCATAATTTAGCTGAATTAGATAATTTATGTAATAAAGTATGTATAATAAAAAATGGAGAAATCATAGAGGCGAGTGATATCTCAGATATAAAAAGAGAGGCAAATACTGAATATAAAATATTTGAAATTGGAGATATAGCAAAAGTAAAAAATATAATACCAGATATAATTGAAATAAATAAACATGAATTTAAATTAGATATAAAAAGAGATGATATACCAGATGTAGTTAAAAAATTGGTAGAAAATAATATATCAATTTATGGAATCAAAGAAGAAGAAAAGTCATTAGAAGATGCTTTCTTTGAAAAGACAGGAGGGAATATAATTGAGTAATTTAGTAAAAAATGAGTTAATAAAGATTTTTAAGAAAAAAGGAATTTATATTACTTTATTAATAATTTTAGGGTTTATAGTTTTAACAAATTGTATTTATAGATATTTTTATGATAATGTTAGTTCATATTATTATAATGATAACTATATAGAATATGCAAAACAAGATATAGCAAAATTAGATCCAAATAAACCTAGTGATACAGCAATGTATATTGATTTAAAAACACAAATAGAAATATATGATTTAGTTAAAAAGTATGATAAAAGTGCTTGGCAAATAGAAATTATAGGATCAAATATTGAGACATATGTCAAGGAAAAGAACACATACTTATATGGAGAAAATAAAGATGAGAAAAAGGCAAAAGATATAGAAAATAAAATAAATGAGATAATGCTAAAATTAGATAATGATGATTGGAGATATTTTGCAAATGAAGAGCTAAAAAGAGCCGAAGAAAGTATAAGAGATTTAGAGGAACAACAAAAAAATACAGAAGATAAGCAACAATTAGAAACATTAGAAGATTCAATTAAATTAGCAAAGATAGACTTAGAAGTAGCTAAATATCGAGTTAATCAAGATATTAAATATGGTCATGATTATATGAATACTGCATTAAATAGATACCAAAGTGAAAGTAAAAACATAATACAAATGGAGAAATTCAAACAAAATATGCAATATTCTGAAAAGAAAGAATATAATGAAAGTTTAGAAAAAAGAGAGATTAGTAAATATATATTAGATACTAAATTAGATGTGAATAAAGAAAATGATATTAGAGGAATATTAGAAAATTTATTTAATGAATATGGCTTATTTATAATAGTAATGGTAATTATGATAGCAGGAACAATTGTAAGTGAAGAATTTAATAAAGGAACAATAAAACTATTATTAGTAAAACCATATAGTAGAAGTAAGATTTTACTTGCTAAATTTTTCACATTATTAATTATGATAGCATTTTCAATAATAGTAGTTGTGGGTATGGAACTAATTGTTGGAGGGGCTATATTTGGATATGATAGTTTATCTGTACCAGTAGTACAATATAATTTTAATACAAGTACATTAGAAACAATAAATATATTTGCTTATATGGGAATTAGTATATTAACAAAATTACCAATTATAATTTTACTTGCAACATTAGCTTTTGCTTTTAGTACTATATTTACAAATTCACAAGTAGCAATAGCATTACCACTTCTTGGATATATGGGGTCACAAATAATTAATCAATTAGTAGTGATGCATAATGTGAAATTTATGAAATTTTTTGTTACACTAAATTGGGATTTTGAACAATATCTATTTGGAAAATTGCCAATAATGGAAGGTTTAACACAACAATTTTCTACTGTAATATGTATTGTATATTTCTTAATAATGATTATTCCAACTTTTATAATCTTTAAAAAGAAAAATATAAAAAATATATAAAAGAGTTGCCAAGGTTCCAGGTTGCCAAGGTTCCAGGTTGCCAGGGTTCCGGGTTAAAATGACAAATAAAATTGTCA
>CAQRYF010000044.1 GCA_948875265.1 uncultured Clostridia bacterium | reverse complement strand
AATTATAAATATGTTGACTTTGATAAGAAATAAATATAAAATATGGAAAGAAATAAAAATAAACGAAAGAGGGATGAAAATGAGGAAACAAAGGATTAATGCAAGCCTTGAGGCTGTATATGCACATGATGTTTTACAAAAAAGAAATAATGGTATAACACTAATTGCGTTAGTAATAACAATTATAGTTTTGCTTATTTTAGCGGGAGTAAGTATTGCAATGCTTACAGGGGAGAATGGAATATTGAATCAGGCAAATAAGGCAAAAGAGGATACAAGAACTGCAGAAATTGAAGAGAGAGGAAGGCTAAGTAAAAATGAGGATTATATAACAGAAGCTCTAATAAGTTGGGATAATGTACCAAGTGAAGTATGGTCAGTAACTAGTGAGGGTGTTTTAACAGTAGTGAATAAAGAACTCTTAAATAAATATTCTAACATAAAAATACCATCAGAAGTAAATGGGATTAAAATTACAGCAATTGGGGAAAGAGCTGTTCAAAGTAATAGTACAATAAAAAATATTATAATACCAGAAGAAGTAACTGAATTAAAATCAATGAGTTTTAATAGTTGTATTAATTTGGAATATGTATCATTTCCACAAAGTTTAGTTGAAATAGGAAGGTTTGCATTCCAAAATTGTCCAAAATTGAAACAAGTAAAAATACCAAACAATGTAACTACTATAGGAGAGAATGCTTTTAGTGATTGTATAAATTTAAAAAATGTACATATAGGAAATAATGTACAAAATATATCTGCGCAAGCATTTAGCTATTGTAAATCTTTAGAAGAAATAATTATACCGAGTGGTGTGGAAAGTTTTGGATGGGGAAGTTTCCGTAATTGTACTAATCTAAGAAATGTATATATAAAATCAACTAAACTTACATCTGCATCTAATTTTGGTGGTGATGTATTTAAAGGCATGCCATCAGGAAGTACAATATATGTAAAAAATTTATCTGTTACATCAGCTTTAGAAGGTCAATATAATTCTGAAAATACAACAATATCCACAAACTATAATTGGTAAAATTAAATATAAAGAAAATTTAAAAATCTTCCAAAAGTGTTGTAAAAATTTTATTTATTGATATAATAATAAATGAAAACGACACGATTAAGGAGGATTTTTATGTTAAAAAAAGTAGGAATATTAGCAAATGGAGGAGATGTAGCAGGATTTAATGCTGTAATAAGAGGAATAGTGAAAACAGCAGAAAATAAAGGTGTTGAATGCTATGGAATTGTAGATGGATACAATGGTTTGTTGAAAAAGAATTTTGTAAAATTAAGTACAGCTGAAGATGAGATGGCAGAAGGAATTTTGCCAAAAGGAGGTTCAATTATAGGGTCTTCAACAAATTCAAACGTATTTAATTATAAAGTAGTGAATGAAGACGGAAGTGTTGAATATAAGGACTTATCTGATAAAGCAATAGAAAATATCAAAGAATTTGGATTTGATTGTATCTTTACTTTAGGTGGAGATGGAACACAAAAATCAGCAAGGGATTTTTCAACAAAAGGGGTTAATATTATAGGAGTTCCAAAAACAATTGATAATGATGTAGCTTGTACAGAAATAACTTTTGGTTATAATACAGCTGTATCAGTTGCAATGGAAGCATTAGATAGATTGCATACAACAGGAGAAACACATCATAGAATAATGGTTTTAGAAGTTATGGGAAGATATGCTGGTTGGATTGCGTTAGAAGCTGCTATAGCAGGAGGAGCAGATGTAGCATTAATTCCTGAAGTTCCTTATGATATAAATAGAGTTGCAACTAAAATAGAAAATAGAAGAAAAAGAGGTAAAGAATTTAGTGTTGTAGTTGTTGCTGAGGGTGCAAAACCAAAGGGCGGAGAAATTACTATTAGAAATAAAAGAGATAATGGTGAAGGCGTAGATAACACTAAACTAGGAGGAATAGGAGATATTGTAGCAAAACAATTAGAAGAATTAACAGGTTTAGAAGCAAGAAATACAACGCTTGGATATATGCAAAGAGGAGGAACTCCTACAGCATATGATAGAGTGTTATCAACAAAATATGGATCAAAAGCAATGGAATTAGCTTTAGAAGGCAAATTTGGAAGATTAGCTGTTATAAAAAATGGTAAATTAGATAGTGTTTCTTTAGAAGATGTTGTAGGAAATAACACAAAAATAGGAGCAGTATCTGGTAACACAGAAGAAAGTAACTTAAGAAAAGTTACAATGGATGATGATTTAGTAAAAACTGCAAGAAATATTGGTATTAACCTAGGTGATTAAAATTTTTTGGAGGAAGAAGTAAAAACGATATATAAAATTCAATGTTGTTATAAAAAGAATATATATAAGATGATTTTTTCCTCCGTCCCTAAAATCAGCTTTTGATGAAAAGGAAAATGTTAAAAGAATATGCATTTAGAATTATGAATAATAAAAACTAAAATTTTATGAGGTTACAAATTTTGTAACCTCTATATTCTTATAGGAAAATATATCCATAGAAAAGTATAAAAAAACATGCTAATATGGACTTAAGAGGTGGATGTATAATTATGAGAATATTTAAGAAATATGGTGATGAGTTATTAATAAAGGAATTAAGGAGAAGTTATAATTTTTTTATTAAAGAAGTTAATTTGGATTTAAATAGTAATGGATATGGATTAATAAGAGATAAAGCTATGTGTGCTCAACATTCGGATATTGCTAGTACTGCATCTGTAGGATATGGTTTAGCGGCATTGATAATAGGTGTAAAAAGAGGATGGATTAGCTATAACAAAGCATATGAAAGAGTTAATAAAACATTGGATACGTTTTTGAAAAATGTTGAAGGAGAAAATGGCTTTTATTATCATTTTGTAAATATAAATACAGCTAAAAGAGAATGGGATTGTGAAATTTCTATAATAGATACAGCTATTTTTATGTGTGGAGCAATAGTTGCAGGGGAGTTTTTTCAAGGAGGAGTAAAAGAAAAGGCAGAAAAATTATATACAAGAATTAATTGGGAATGGTATAGAAATAAGGAAAATAATTATTTTTATATGGGATATAAACCAGAAAATGGATTTTGGGGACGATGGGATATGTATGCAGAACAATTAATGTTATATGTTTTAGGAGTTGCGTCACCAACATTTCCAATAAATAAAGAAATGTATTATGACATAAAAAAAGAAAAATCTGATTATGGAGAAATTAAAGATATTATTTATACATATTGTGGAACGTTATTTACATATCAATTTTCTCATGCATGGATAGATTTTAGGAATACTAGAGATAAAGATGGAATTAATTGGTTTGATAATTCTATAAAGGCAACTTTAGCTAATAGAAAATATTGTATAGAAAATAGTAAAAGGTTTAAGACATTTGGAAAAGATTCTTGGGGATTAACAGCATGTATTGGGCCTAAAGGTTATTCAGGTGGATATGGGGCAAAGCCATGTGTTGCAAATATTGATTTTGAAAATGATGGAACAATAACTCCATGTGGTGCTGCTGGCTCAGTTGTATTTACACCAGAATTGAGCATAAAAGTATTAGAAAACTATTATAATAATTTTCCTAAGTTATGGGGAAAGTATGGTTTTATTGATGCATATAATTTGGAAAGTGGTGAGTGGTATTCAAATGAAATAATTGGTATTGATAAAGGGATATCAATGATAATGATAGAAAACTATTTAACACAATTTATATGGAAGTATTTTATGAAAAATGAGTATGTACAAAATGGACTAGATATTTTGAATATAAAGAAAAATGATAAACAATATGAGAATATATAAATTACAGGAGTAAGAATGAAAGAAAAGGAAATTATTGAATTATTAAATAAAATGACATTAGATGAAAAAATAGGACAGATGGTACAAATTGTAGGAGATATATTTTTGATGGATGATATAAATATATCAACAGGACCTTTAAAAGATTTAGAATTGCCTGATGAAATGCTATATAATGTTGGCTCAATTTTAAATGTTATGGGTGCACAGAAAGTTAAGAAAATACAAGATAAATATTTATCGAAAAGTAGATTAAAAATACCTTTGTTGTTTATGGATGATATTATAAATGGATATAAGATTGCATTTCCAATACCTATTGCACAAGGTTGTTCTTGGAATGTAGAAGTTATTAAAAAAATAGCTGAAATATCAGCTATGGAATCAAATATATCAGGTGCAAATGTGAACTTTTCACCTATGGTGGACTTGTCAAGGGATGCTAGATGGGGTAGAGTTATGGAATCAATAGAAGGTGAAGATTCTTATTTGGGACAGGTGTATGCTGAGGCAATAGTAAAAGCGTATCAAGGCAAGGATGTTTCGAAGTTAGGACATTTAGTATCATGTGTTAAGCATGTAGCGGCATATGGTGCAGCAGAAGCGGGAAGAGATTACAACACAGTAGATATGTCTGAAAGAGAATTTAGACAATATTATTTGCCTCCATATAAAGCAGCAATAGAAGCTGGAGCTGAAATGATAATGACATCATTTAATATATTAAATGGAATACCTGCTACAATTAATAAATGGTTGATAGATGAGTTATTAAGAAAAGAGTTGAATTTTAAAGGGGTTGTAATTTCAGATTATGGTGCAATAGAAGAAACAATTGCACATGGAGCCTCTAAAGATGAAAGGCAGGCAGCATTAAATGCAATAAATGCAGGTGTTGATATAGATATGATGTCAAAAGTATATGCCAATTATTTAAAAGAATTATGCCAAGAAGATAAAGAAGTAGAAAATAGAGTAAATAAAAGTGTATTAAGAATTTTAAAACTAAAAAACAAATTAGGATTGTTTGAAAATCCATATGGAAATACAGATGAAGAAAAAGAAAAGAAATATATAATGAATAAGCAAAACTTAAAAGAAGCTAAAAAATTAACACAGGAGACATTTGTTTTATTAAAAAACAAGAATAAGATATTACCTTTAACAAAAAATAGTAAAATAGCTTTAATAGGTCCTTATGCAGATAATAATGGGATTACAGGTTCATGGTCTATGTTTTCTGATAGAACAAAAAATCATACAATTTTAGATATATTAAAAAAGAGGATAGATACTAAGAATTTATTATATGCAAAAGGAACAGAAATTTTAAGAGAAAAAGATATAAATAGAATATTAAGTGCAGAAGGTTTGCCAATAATTAATATAGAAGATGAACAAGAAAAAGAAAAATATCTTCTTAAAGAAGCAATAGAAATTGCAAAGAAATCTGAAATAATAGTATTAGCAATAGGAGAGCATTATAAACAAAGTGGAGAAGCATGTTCACGTTCAAATATAAGTTTACCTGAAAATCAAATAAACTTAATAAATGAACTTTATAAACTAAATAAACCAATAGTTATGATATTATTTAATGGAAGACCTTTACAATTAAATAATGTAGAGGACAAATTAGATGGGATTTTAGAAGTATGGTTTCCAGGAACAACTGGTGCAGAAGCTATAATAGAAGTATTATTTGGAGATGTGAATCCATCTGGAAAGTTAACGATGAGTTTTCCACAAAATTCAGGACAATGCCCAATATATTATAATCATTATAATACTGGAAGGCCTCATGTTACAGATTTTAGATATGTGTCTAGATATCAAGACATAGCAACAGAAAGTTTCTATCCATTTGGATATGGATTATCGTATTGTAATTTTAAATATAAGAATTTGAAATTAGATAAAAATAAGATGAAGGAAAATGATATTATTTATGTGACTGTAGAGGTAGAAAATCAAAGTGATTATGAAGGATATGAAGTTATACAGATGTATATACAAGATTTATATGGAAGTGTTGTAAGACCTGTAAAAGAATTGAAAGGATTTAAAAAGGAATATTTTAAGCCATATGAAACAAAGAAAATAGAATTTAAAATAGATATTGAAATGTTAAAATTCTGGAATGAATGTCTAGAATATAAAGCAGAAGAAGGAGAGTTTAAGGTATATATAGGTGGTAATTCAGTTAATACATTAGAAGAAACATTTGAATTATATTAGATAATCATTTAAAGCTTAATTACATATATTAAACCGCATAAATTTTTATTAATTACTCATAATATTCAATAGGAGGAATTTATATGTTATGTATAAAAAATGGTTTAATATATGATGCTATATCTAATATACCATATAACAGTGATATTCTTATAAAAAATGGTAAGATAGAAGAGATAGCTAATGATATACAAATTAATGAAGATGTAGAAATCATAAATGCTAAAAATATGAATATTTATCCAGGTTTAGTTGAAGCTCATTGTCATCTTGGACTTTCTGGATATGGGGTAGGGTATGAAGGAGAAGATATAAATGAAAGAAATGATATTATAACTCCGCAATTAAGAGCAATAGATGGAATAAATCCTATGGATATTAGCCTTAAAAGGGCCTTAAAGGCAGGAGTTACAAGTGTAGCTACAGGACCTGGTAGTAGTAATGCATTAGGAGGGACATTTACAGCAATAAAGACTAATGGAATTAGAATTGATAATATGATTATAAAAAATCCAATAGCAATGAAATGTGCTTTTGGGGAAAATCCAAAAAGAAATTATAAAGAGAAAAATAATGCAACCAGAATGTCTACTGCATCAAAGATACGAGAGATATTGTATAGAGCAAAAGAATATGAAGAAAGAAAAAAGAATGCAAAAAATAATACAGAAATACCTAAATTTGATTTTAAATTAGAATCTTTAATACCAGTGTTAAATAGAGAAATACCTTTAAAAGCACATGCACATCGATTAGATGATATATTTACAGCAATTAGAATAGCAAAGGAATTTGATTTAAAATTGACTTTAGAACATTGTACTGAAGGATATATTGCAGCAGAAGAATTAGCAAAAGAAAATATACCATTAGCTGTAGGACCGCTGTTAACTTTTGCAACAAAGTATGAACTTGTAAATATAGCATTTGAATCACCTGCAATATTAAGCAAAGCAGGATGTCAAGTTTCTATTATTACAGATTCACCAGTTATTCCACAAGAATATCTAGCATTATGTGCAGGGTTAGCAATAAAATCAGGTATGGATGAAAATGAAGCTTTAAAAGCTATAACCATCAATCCTGCTAAGCATATCGGAATTGATAAAAAGGTAGGCTCTATAGAAGTAGGAAAAGATGCAGATTTAGTGATTACAGATGGATCAATATTTGATGCTATTAATACTAAAATTAAATATGTATTAGTTGATGGCAAAATGGTAGATTTAAATTAAGTTTAATATGTTATTATTTATTTAACACTTAGAAAGCAGAGAGTTTTATACTGCTTTTTTCTTTTCATTTAAGGGACAAAAAATAAAAGAATGAGTATATAGGCATAGAAAATTTAATAATAAACCAAATTTTCAAATAGTAATTGAAAAGATATTAATAAATTAAATAATATGAATAGAATTTAAACAAAGACAATAGCAAAAAATACTTGACATCACAAAACAAAAGTTCTATAATTGCTCTAATAATTATAAGGATGTGATAATTATGAATGAAGAAAGTAATATTGCAACAGTAAACGAAGAATTAAATGTAATAAAATATAAAACAGAAAATATTAAAAATTTGATTTATACTATAAGAGGAAAACAAGTAATGTTAGATAGTGATGTAGCAAAACTATATAACTGTGAAACCAAGTATGTAAATCGTGTAGTAAAAAGGAATATTGAAAGGTTTCCAGAAGAATTTTGTTTTCAATTAACTGAAAATGAGTTTCAAGTTTTAAGGTGCCAATTTGTCACCTTAAAAAATAATGGAAGAGGACAGCATAGGAAATATATGCCATATACATTTACAGAGCAAGGAATAGCAATGCTTTCAGCATTATTAAAAAGTGATATTGCGGTTAATGTTAGGATTCAAATTATGAAAGCATTTATTGAAATGAGAAATTTTCTATTTTACAATGGACAAATATTTCAAGAAATAAACACTATGAAAAACAAGTTATTAGAACACGATGAAAAATTTGATATAGTATTTGATCAATTACAAAATAAAAAAGAAAAAGAATTTAACCAAAAAATATTTTTCGATGGACAAATTTATGATAGCTATAGTTTAATAATTGATATAATTAAAACTGCTAAAAATAAAATTTTAATTATAGATAATTATATAGATGATAGTATTTTGAAAATGTTATCAAAGAAAAATAAAAAAGTAGCAAGAACGAATAAGTTTCATGATAGATTTATCGTCATTGATAATAAAGAATTATATCATTGTGGAGCATCGCTAAAAGATTTAGGAAAAAGATGTTTTGCTATATCTAAAATGAATGATATAGAATATATTAAAAGATTGGATAAAGTGATATAAATCAACACATAAAAATATAGAGGGATAGAGGCTCTATAAAGAACCTCTATTTTTGTCTAAATTTCAATCTTAGGCTGATACTTTTCAAGCCACATATTTACTTGACAAAGATACGCCATAAGTTGTGGTCTGAGTCGTAGGGTGTCAGTAAACGGTACACGTGGAAAGTACTGAAAAATAAGCATTTCTTAAAAGTGTAATTATTTATTTAAAAAAGTAGTAAAAAAGTGATAAAATATATGGCGAATTTATATAAAAAAGCTCTTGACTTTAAAGAACATTTGTTTTAAAATAATATCACTATAGTATCATATAAATTAAAAAATCAATATACCTACCAATAAAAGAACAAAAAGAAATCTTAAATATGCTATTATAAATATTCTAAATGGAAGTGATGTTCATGGAATTTGAAAAAACAAAATTAATAGAATTAAAAGAAAAATTTGATTCTATCATTAATACAGAAGAAAAAGAAAATATAGAATTTTGGTATGCTAGAGATTTGCAAATTCAATTAGGTTATATGCAATGGAGAAATTTTTTAGAGGTAATTAATAAAGCAATGGAAGCTTGTAAAAACTCTGGAATTAGTGAGTTTGATCATTTTGCTAAGGTCAGCAAAATGATAGATATAGGAAAAGGAGCTAAAAGACAAGTAGAAGATTATATGCTTACAAGATATGCTTGTTATTTAATTGCTCAAAATGGTGATTCAAAGAAAGAAGAAATAGCATTTGCACAAACTTATTTTGCAGTACAAACTAGAAAACAAGAAATAATAGAAGACAGAATAAAACTAATGAATCGATTAGAAGCAAGAGAAAAACTAAAAGAATCAGAAAAGCAATTATCAAAAAATATCTATGAAAGAGGAGTTGATGATTTAGGATTTGCAAGAATTCGCTCAAAAGGAGATTCAGCTTTATTTGGAGGATTAAATACTATGCAAATGAAAGCAAAATATGGAGTGAAAGAAAATAGACCACTTGCAGATTTTCTACCAACACTTACAATAGCAGCAAAAAATTTAGCAACAGAAATGACCAATTATAATGTAACTGAAAAAGATATGTATGGAGAAGAAAGCATAACAGATGAACATATAGATAATAATTTGAGTGTAAGGAAAATGTTAAATAAAAGAGGAATAAAGCCAGAAAATTTAAAGCCAGCAGAAGATTTGAAAAAGTTAGAAAGAAGAGTAAAATCAGAAAATAAAAAAATAGCAAATGATACTAAATTACCTAAAAAATGAACCATTTAGTTGACTTCATATTTAAATTATGTTAATACGACATTGATTAGCAAAAGCTAAATATTTTAATCAAAAAAACATTTAACTAGTCAACAAAAGGAGGATTAAAATGGCAGAAATTATTTTGAAGATTTTAGGAATGATATGTGCTACAGTTATTTCATACAAATTAGCAACAAAAGAAGACGGGATAGTGCGAGAAACACATCCATACATAGCATTATTCCTAGAATTAGGGGCTTTAGCAATAATTTTTTTAAGCTAAAGAATTTGAGGTTGCAATTTGCGACCTTTTGTTATATTTTACAATTCAATTTTAGGTTGATACCTCTCAAGCCACATATTTACTTGGGTAATTATTTATTTAAAAAAGTAGTAAAAAAGTGATAAAATATATGGTGAATTTTTATTAAAAATGTATTGATATAAAAGAACAAATGTTTTAAAATGATATCAAATCTAAATTAGGATGTGATATTAATGGAAAAAGAAAACAATAATATCGTACCAATAAATGAAGAATTAAATGTAGTAAAATATAAAGTGGAAGATATTAAAAATTTAATTTATACAATAAGAGGAAAACAAGTAATGTTAGATAGTGATGTAGCAATGTTGTATCACTGTGAAACTAGAATTATAAATCAAGCAGTAAAAAGAAATATTGATAGATTTCCAGAAAGATTTTGTTTTAAATTAACAGAATATGAAGTAGAAAACTTGAAATCACAATTTGTGATTTCAAGTTTAAAAAAAGGAAACTATGGAGGAAGAAGAAAATTACCAACAGTATTTACAGAACAAGGTATTGCAATGCTTTCGGGCTTACTGAGAAATGAAATAGCAATTAAAGTGAGTATAAATATTATGGATGCATTTGTTGAAATGCGAAAATTTTTAGTTACGAATGGACAAGTATTTGAAAGATTATCAAATGTTGAATGTAAATTATTAGATCAAGACAGAAAATTATCAAATCATGAAAAGAATTTTGAAGAAATATTTAATGCATTACAAAAAAGTGAACAAGAAGAATTTGGCCGAAAAATATTCTTTGATGGTCAAATTTATGATAGTTATAGTTTAATAATTGATATAATAAAAACTGCTAATAAAAAGATTTTGATTATAGATAATTACATAGACGATAGCATTTTAAAAATGTTAGCAAAGAAGAATAAAGATGTAGAAGTTGTTGTATTAACATCTCAAAATAGTAAAATAAGTAAATTAGATATTAATAGATTTAACAAACAATACCCAACATTAAAAGTAGCAAAAAGTAACAAATTCCATGATAGATTTATAGTAATTGATAATAAAGAATTATATCATTGTCGGTGCATCATTAAAAGATTTAGGAAAGAAATGTTTTGCAATTAACAAAATGTAAGATATAAAATTTATTGAAAACACTGAAAATACAGTGCATTTATGATAATATATTAACACATTAATTTTTACAATCTCCTTATTAAGCAACAGAAGGAGAGGAAGTAGATATAACACTAGCCTTGATATTTATTCCTTGGAGCGAAGTGATTAAATTATTGCAAAAATAGAGGTCGCATTGCGACCTCTGTGCTAATATTACAATTCAATCTTAGGCTGATATTTCTCAAGCCACATATTTACTTGGCAAAGGTACGCCATAAGCTGAGGTCCAGTCATCAATTGGCCAAACCAAGGACGAGTGAATGAATTGCCATTAGTTTCTAAAATATCTAAAATATATTGTCTATTTAATAAATTATTAATAGGAGCATTTTTATCTTTCATAATATTTTCAAGTATATCTTTAACTTTATTCAAATAAGTAGGGTTATGTGTTTTTGGATAAGGAGATTTTTTTCTATCTACTATTTCAGAAGGTAAAAAGTCTTTTGATATATATCTAAGTAATCCTTTTTCTCTACCATTTAAGGCTTTGATTTCCCAAGGAATATTCCAAACATATTGTGCTAAACGATAGTCACAAAATGGTACTCTAAGTTCAAGTCCGTTATACATAGACATTCTATCTGACCTATCTAAAAGCGTTTGCATAAACCAGTTTAGAGTTAAATGTGATATTTTTCTTTTTTCAGCTGTTTCTTTTGAATCAATATCTAAGATTTCAACTTCTGATAAACTTTCTTTATATCTATAATCAATATATTCTTTTAATTCAACCTTTTTACTAATTTCTGGATTTAAAAGTTCCTGTCTTTCTGTAATTGCAATTGACCATGGAAAAGTATTACTATTTAATGCATCTTCACGGAAAAACCAAGGATATCCACCAAAAATTTCATCAGCACATTCACCACTTAATGCAACTGTCATTTCTTTTTTTACATTTTTACAAAATAGAAGTAGAGAAGAATCTATATCAGCCATACCTGGCATATCTCTTGCTATCATAGCATCTTCTAAATATGATGCAAGCTCTGGAGTATCAATTACAATATTATGATGATTTGTGTGTAAATCTTGTGTCATTAAATTTATATAGTAGTTATCAGAATTAGGCTGAAAATCACTTTTAACGAAATTTTTATCGTTATCTACGTAATCTATTGAATAAGTATCTAAAGGAGGAAATCCTTTCTTTTTATAATAATCAGCAGCGAATTTCGTTATTATACTAGAATCTAAGCCTCCAGATAGAAAAGTACATAAGGGAACATCTGATACGAGTTGTCTAGTAATTGAATCATTTAATAAGAATTTTAGTTTTTCACAAGTAGTACCAAAACTATCTTTATGTTCTTTAGATTTTAGTTTCCAATATCTCTTAATATGCAATCCAGATTTGTTAAATATTGCAAAATGAGCTGGTTTAATTTCAAATATATTTTTAAATATAGTTGTTCCAGGAGTATGAGCAGGGCCAATACCAAATAATTCTGAAATTCCTTGATTGTCTAAAATCTTTTCTACTCCAGGGTATTTAAAAATTGCTTTTATTTCAGAACTAAAAATTAATGTATTATCATAAATAGAATAGTATAATGGTTTTATTCCAAAATGATCACGGGCTAAAAATACTTCTTCATTTTTTGAATTCCAAATTGCAAAAGAAAATATACCATTTAAATGATTAATAATATCATTACCAAAATGAATATAACTTTTTAATAAAATCTCTGTATCACAATGACTATTAATAATAAATCCATTTTCTTCTAATATTTTCTTTAGTTCTTTTGTGTTATAAATTTGGCCATTATATACTATGGTAAATTCACCAAAAGAATATTTTTCTATCATAGGTTGCTTTCCACCTTCAGGATCAATAACTATTAGGCGTTTATGTCCTAAAGCAATGTGTTTCTTTATGTAATATCCTTCTTCATCAGGACCTCTTTTTGAAAGAGTCTCATTCATTTTTTCTAATATATTTATTTTGTTTGAAACATCTTTATTAAAGTCGACAAATCCTACAAAACCGCACATACAAATACCTCCAATATTTAAGTTTTATATTATTCTATGCAAAAAAGCTTATAAAATTTATTGATTTTGTAAAAAAAATATAGTAGACTAATAAATGAAAAGAAAATATATAAAGTAAAAGTAAATTTAGATGGAGGATAAAATGAAATTAAAAAATGTAGTAAAACATTTCAAATTAATTACCCATCATAAATGGGTCGTTTTTAAATTATGCTGTAAAATAGGAGAACCATGGAGGGGATTTTTACATGATTTTTCAAAATATTCACCAACTGAGTTTTGGGAAAGTGCTAAGTATTATGTAGGAGAGTATTCTCCAATTACAGAAGCAAAAAAAGATAAGGGGTATTCAGAAGCCTGGCTACACCATAAAGGTAGAAATAAACATCATGCAGAATATTGGGTGGATCGTAGAGCACCAGAAGTTACACCTATAATTCCATATCCATATGCAGTAGAAATGATATGTGATAAGTTAGCAGCGGGAATTATATATCAAGGTAAAAAATGGACAAAAGAGTATGAGTTGGAATATTGGAACGAGGAAAAAGGGAAAATAGAGATAAATAATAAAATGAAAGATTTTATAACAGTTGTTATGACACAAGTTGCTGAACAAGGTATTGATAAAACTTTAACTAAGAGAAATATAAAACAATTATATAAAAAATATTGCGAAGAATAAACTAAACGCTATTGACAAAAAAGGAAAATACTTGTATAATCTTATAGTGACTAAAATAATGAAAAAAATTGAAACAGATATATACATATATCTTTAAGCAAGGGGGGGAATTAGAATGGCACAACCAAAAAGAAGATGGTCAAAAGCAAGAACACATTCAAAAAGATCAACATGGAAAAAAGAAAATCCAACATTTTCAAGTTGTCCACATTGCCATGAACCAGTAATGCCACATAGAGTTTGTAAAAATTGTGGATATTATGATGGTAAAGAAGTAGTAGCAAAAAAAGAAACTGAAAATGCATAATTAGAAAAGTAAGAGTAGCACTTGTAAATATTCAAGTGTTATTTTGTTTTATATAATAATACTAACAATAAACATAGATGACAATATATTGACAAAAGTTAGTAATTATTATAAACTAAAAAAGTAGAGTGACACGGTGTCATAAAATGATAATAGAGGTGTTGAAAATGCCGAAAGAGACTTTTTTTAACTTGAATTTAGAAAAAAGAGAAAGAATAGAAGAAGCAATAAAACATGAATTTAGTAGGGTTCCTTTTTCTAAAGTATCTATAAGTAATATAATAGAAGAAGCAAGAATCCCAAGAGGAAGTTTTTATCAATATTTTGAAGATAAAGAGGATGCTGTTAAATATATTGTACAAAAATATATTTATTTAGAGAATGAAATAATAAGAAGATTTCTTATCGAAACAAATGGAAATATTTTTGAAACTACTATAAAGATATATGAATATATATCAGAACGAATTTTAATAGATAGTGACATAAAATTATATAAAAATATATT
>CAQRYF010000043.1 GCA_948875265.1 uncultured Clostridia bacterium | reverse complement strand
AAATAAATATGAAAAAGCTAAAAGAACCATATCAATAAATATAGTAAAATTTGATATATTTGAAGAAGGACCATATCATGAAGTGGCAGTATTAAAAAGAAATTTTAACAATAAAATATTAACAGAAAAAATGGAGATGCATTTTATACAGATTCCAAAATTTATAAAGGAAAAAGCCAGAATAAATACAAAGTTAGATGAATGGATGTACTTTATAAGCCAAATAGATGAAGAGGGGGTAAAAGAAGTAATGGAGAAAAATGAAGCAATAAAAAAGGCAAATGAAGAATATAAATACTTAATTGGAGATGAAGCAGAAAGAAGAATTGCATTTTTAAGAGAAAAAGCTATAAAGGATGAAATAAGTAATGTAGAAGGCGCAAGAGAAGAAGGAAAAGAACTAGGAAAAAAAGAAAAACAGATAGAAATAGCAAAAAAGTTATTCCAAATGGGATTAAACAAAAAACAAATAAAAGAAGCAACAGAGCTTTCAATTGAAGAAATAGAAAGTATATTAAATAAATAGAATAAAAAAGTATACAAAAATGCTGAACAGTTTAACTAATTTTTGTATACTTTTTATTTACTATTTCTCTTGCAAAATACGACAAAATGTAATAAAATAAGCTAAGAAAATGGAGGTTTTAAAGTGGATACATCAGCAGAAATAAAATTACAAGAACAATACATAAAAAAAGTAAAAAAGATAAATGTAAATAAAGATTTAAAATATACCATACTAACCATGGGATGTCAGTTAAATGAAAATGATTCTGAAAAATTATGTGGTATGTTAGAAAAAATGGGATATATAAGAACAGATAATCAGAAGGAAGCAGATATAGCAGTATTTAATACTTGTTGTGTAAGGGAGAATGCAGAAGATAAATTATTTGGAAAATTAGGAGAACTAAAAAGATTAAAAGAAGAAAAAGGAATAATTATTGCTATAGGTGGTTGTATGATGCAAGAAAAACATATAACAGATAAAATTAAGCAAAGTTATCCTTTTGTTGATATATTATTTGGAACACATACCCTTCATAAATTTCCAGAGGATTTACACAAAGTTTTAGAAGAAAAAAGAAAGTTAGAAGACATAATAGATATAGAAGGTAAAATATATGAAGGTTTACCAATTAAAAGAGATAGTAATATTAAGGCATCTGTTACTATAATGAACGGATGTAATAACTTCTGTAGCTATTGTATAGTACCATATGTAAGAGGTAGAGAAAGAAGTAGACAACCAAGAAATATAATAAATGAAGTAAAAGATTTAGCTAAGCAAGGATATAAAGAAATTACTTTATTAGGACAAAATGTAAACTCATATTTAAGAGTGGAAAGAGAAAAAAATATACTTTTTGAAGAATACGAAGGTGTAAATTCTTTTGCAACACTATTAACTGCTATTAACAAAATAGACGGAATTGAAAGAATTAGATTTATATCTCCACATCCAAAAGATTTTACAGATGATGTAATAGATGCAATAGCAACATGTGATAAAGTATGTAAGTTAGTCCATCTACCACTACAATCAGGTAATACAAAAGTTTTAAAAGAAATGAATAGAAAATATACAAAAGAACAATATTTAGAATTAGTAGAAAAAATGAAGGCCAAAATACCAAATTTAACTTTATCAACAGATATTATTGTAGGATTTCCTGGAGAAACTGATGAAGAATTTGAAGACACTTTAGATGTAGTAAGAAAAGTTGGATTTGAACAAGTATATATGTTTATTTATTCAAGAAGAGTTGGAACTCCAGGAGATAAAATGGAAAATCAAATCCCAGAAGACATAAAACACAAAAGGTTTGATAAATTAAAAGCTTTAGTAGAAAGTCAAATCGAAGAGAATAATCAAAAATATGTAGGAACAATTCAAAAGGTATTAGTTGAAGGAGAAAGCAAAAATAATAAACAAATGTTAACTGGAAGAACTGACAGTAATAAAGTTGTTATTTTTGAAGGTAATAAAGAATTAATAAATCAAGTAATTAAATTAAAAATTGTTTCTGAACATATGTGGTATCTGAAAGGAGCGATTTATGAAGGATAGTCATAAAGGAAGAGATATAGTAAAAGCTATGAATTTAGGACAAAACGAACAATATGATTATGGAATAGAAATTCTTGCAAAGAAATTCAACTCTAAACTAGCTATAAAAATAGGAGAGTTATTTCAACAAGAAGAATTTATGAATATGAATGTAGATACTTTTATAGGAAATATATCGGAAGTTCTATCATTTTTTAAAGATAGAAACAAAGGTATTTTAAAACAAGATGAAACATACATTTCAGAAAGTGATATGATTAATTTAATAAAGACATATCCTAGGATTTTATCCCAAAATTCTAAGCAAATGTTATATGAAAAAGCAGAAATTTTAGATGAACTTAGTACTATTAACAAAAAATCTACTAATATGATATTAAAAAGTAGTAAAGGATTTATATATAGCATAGGAAGCGAAAAAATTTATAAAACACTTACATTTCTTGATGAACTACAAATAATAGATGAAAGTGGAAAGAAAATAAATTCTGCAGAATATGTTTTAACAACTTTAGGAGAAAAGAATTTACAAGTAAGTTCAGAAAAAATATTTCAAAGGATTTTAAACATTGTAACAGAAGTAGAAACAAAAACTATCCCTAAAAAAGAATTTGATTTTTGTTTTAAAAGAAATGATGAAGAGTATGAAAATAGATATGGAAAAAGTAAAGAAAGATTAAATGAATTGTATGTATTACCTATGACAGAAGATAGAAAAGAATATAAAGAGAAAATTAAATACATTATAGAAAGACAGGCAAATAAAACACAAATACAAAAAGGATAAGAAAAAATATGGCTTTTCACCTAAATAAAATTGTTATTTTTGAAGGTAATAAAGAATTTATAAATCAAGTAATTAAATTAAAAATTGTTTCTGAACATATGTGGTATCTGAAAGGAGAAATAAGTAACGCATAATAAAAAATCTACAGATAAAGTAAAACCCAAACAATATTCTCATATAGATTATGAAGCTTTATTAATATATGTAATGAAAAAAAGAATTTCGGTAACAAAAGTAATAGAAGAACTGGAATTAGATATATCAAGGGCAACCATTATAAGAAATATAAATAAAATAAATAAACAATTAGATGGTAAAAATGAAGTAATAAACTTATATCAAAAGGAATATGTTCCGAATATGCAGAGATCTAAGATGCCATGGAAAATAGCTGCAAAAATTAATGCGTTGCCAGAAAAAGGTGTAATAGTAAAAGATGAATTAGAAGAATTATATGATAAGTTATCCAAAATGAAGGAAATTCTAGACCAATGCGATGGAAATCTTACTGAAGCTACTAGAAGAATAAATAGTGGTAATACAATATTGGGGAATGTTCATATAAGCAGACAAGGATTTGGGAAAAATATAGAAAGATTTAAAAAAGTAAAAGAAGCAATAGAGGCTAGAAATAAGGAAAAACAAGATAGAGAAGAAAAATAGTTATGAAAAATAAAGAAGAAGTTGAAAGGAAGTAAAAATATGGCAGAATTTTCACCTATGATGCAAAAATATCTTGAAACAAAAGAAGAATACAAAGATTGCATTTTATTTTATCGTTTAGGCGATTTTTATGAAATGTTTTTTGATGATGCAATTACAGCATCAAGAGAACTAGAATTAACTTTGACAGGAAAAGATTGTGGACAAGAAGAAAGGGCTCCAATGTGTGGAGTTCCTCATCATGCAGCAGAAATTTATGTTTCAAGATTGATTTCAAAAGGATATAAAGTAGCAATATGTGAACAATTAGAAGATCCTAAAAAATCAAAAGGAATTGTAAAAAGGGGTGTTATTAGAGTTGTAACACCAGGAACATTAGTAGATAGCAATATGTTAGAAGAAAGAAAAAATAATTATATAATGTCTATTTTTAAATCAGGAATTTACTTTGGAATAAGTATATGTGATATATCAACTGGAGAATTCTATTCTGCAGAAATAAAAGATGATAACAACTTTCCTATGTTATTAGATGAAATTGCGAGATATACTCCATCTGAATTAGTTATTAACTCTATGATGGCAGATTGCACAGAAGAAATAAGTAAGATTAAAGTAAGATTTGAAAATGTATATATAACAAGATTTAAAGATGAATTTTATACAAACCAATTAAATAATTTAAACCTTAGATTTAATATAGTAGACAATTGTGGAAGAAAAATTGATAATATTGAGGAAAAGACATTAGCGCTAAGTTCAATAAATGCATTAATAGAGTATATAGAGCAAACTCAAAAAACAAGTTTGGGACATATTAATAAAATAACGATATATAATCTTTCAAAATATATGGCATTAGACATTAATGCAAGAAGAAATTTAGAAATAACAGAGAAAATGAGAGACAAATCTAAAAAAGGTACTTTACTTTGGGTTTTAGATAAAACATCTACATCAATGGGAGGAAGAATGCTAAGAAGATGGTTAAATGATCCATTAGTAGATGTTTTGGAAATTAATAAAAGATTAAACTCTGTAAAAGAGCTAAAAGATAATGTTATGTTAAAAGGGGATATAATAGAAAACCTTAAAAAAGTCTATGATATCGAAAGATTAGCAGGAAAGATGGCATATGGAAATGCAAACGCAAGAGATATGGTTACTTTGAAAAATTCATTATCTAAATTACCAGAAATAAAAAGTATATTATCTAACTGTAATTCAGACTTATTAAAAGAATTATATGAGAAATTAGATGAGCTTCAAGATATTTATAAATTGATAGAAAACTCTATTGTTGATGATCCACCTATGACAATAAAGGATGGAGGCATTATAAAACTTGGATATGATGAAGAAATTGACAAACTAAAAACTGCACAAACAGAGGGAAAAAATTGGTTAGTAAAATTAGAAGCTGATGAAAAAGAAAAAACTGGAATAAAAAATTTAAAAATAGGATTTAATAAAGTATTTGGATATTTTATTGAAGTAACGAAATCTAATTTGGATCAAGTACCAGAAAGATTTATTAGAAAACAAACTTTAACAAATGCAGAAAGATATATAACAGAAGAATTAAAAAATTTAGAAAATCAGATTTTAGGAGCGGAAGAAAAAGTAGTAAATCTTGAGTATGAAGCATTTGTAAATATAAGAGAAGAAATATCTAAAAATATAGTAAGATTACAAACAACAAGTGAAGTTGTTTCTGCTTTAGATGTATTAACTTCATTTGCAGTAGTTGCAGAAGATATGAATTATTGTATGCCAGAAGTTAATTCATCAGGAACAATTGATATTCAAAATGGAAGACATCCAGTTATAGAAAAAATATTAGGAGCAGGAACATTTGTTGAAAATGATACATATTTAGATAAAAATGATAATAGATTATCTATTATAACAGGACCTAATATGGCTGGTAAATCTACATATATGAGACAAGTTGCATTAATTACATTAATGGCACAATGTGGAAGTTTTGTTCCTGCAGAGTCAGCAAAAATAGGAGTTGTAGATAAAATTTTTACAAGAGTGGGAGCATCAGATGATTTAAGCATGGGGCAAAGTACATTTATGGTAGAAATGATGGAAGTTGCAACTATATTAAAAGAAGCAACTCCAAATAGTTTAGTTATATTAGATGAAATAGGAAGAGGAACATCAACATATGATGGATTATCAATAGCATGGGCTGTTGCAGAATTTATTGCAGATAAAGAAAAATGTGGAGCTAAGACATTATTTGCAACACATTATCATGAACTTACTGAATTAGAAGATAAATTGGAAGGAATAAAAAATTATTCAATAGCAGTAAAAGAAAAAGGTGAAGATATAATTTTTTTAAGAAAAATTGTAAGAGGTGGAACTGATGAAAGCTATGGTATTCATGTAGCTAGACTTGCAGGAGTACCAAAAACAGTTACTTTAAAAGCTGATGAAATTTTGCGTTCTTTAGAAAGAAAAAATATATTAACAGGGGAAAAGCAAGAAAAACAAAATAAGAAACAAGTGGACCGGACAGTTTGACATGTTTAATTACAAACTAGCAGAAATAGCTCATGAAATAGATAAAGTAAATTTAAATGAATTAACACCAATTGATGCATTAAACACTTTAGTAAGAATAAAGGAAAAAATGAAATAATAAAAATTAAAAGAAAGCTGGAGAGAAATTGAGAAAAATATATATAATATTAACACATACAGGAACAGTATTATCAAAAATAATTAAATATTATACTAAAGATGAATTTTCACATGTATCAATAGCTTTAGATAATGAACTAAAGGAAATGTATAGCTTTGGAAGATTACATCCATCAAATCCATTTTTTGCAGGATTTGTACATGAATATATACATAAAGGAACATTTAAACGTTTTCCTAAAACAGTAGCTAATGTGTATTCAATTGAAGTAGATGATAACCAGTTTAATAATATAAAAACAATTATCTACAAGATGAAGAATAATTCAAAACATTATAAATTTAATATTATAGGATTATTTGCAGTGTCTCTTCATGTTAGAATTAAAATTAAAAACTATTTCTACTGTGCAGAATTTGTAAAATATCTACTTGAAGAATCTGGAATAAATACTAATTTACCAGATATTATAAGACCAGAAGATTTCAAAGAATTACCTAATGGTAAAAAAGAATATACAGGAAGGTTACAAGATTATAGTGTAAATATGACTAAACTTACCCACTAGAAATACAATTAACGTCTAATACTATTTTAGGCATTATAAAATTTATTATTTAATTGTTTTAATAGAATAAATTTTTTAAATTATATAGATATAATTAAAATGTACTTTATTGAAGTTATATTACTTATAAAGTGCATTTTTTAGCTTTAAAGTAAGAGTTTTAGAATTTGAAGAAACTTAAAATTTATTATTTTTAAAAATTGACATAATATGGAAAAAGTGATATACTAACTATGTTAATTTTATTGATATAGGAGGATAATGATAATGGCAAATATCTTATTAATTAATCCTAAAGATGATGAAGTAAAAAATGTATCAGATCCACTAATTGATTTGAGACACACAGAGAAACAATTAGAAGAAGAAATGTTTAATGAACAAATGGAAAAATATTTTCAAGAAAGAAGTATAGAAACACATTTTAGAGATTATCCATATATATCAAATTTAGGATTGCTAAGTATAGCCGCATATTGTAGAGAAAATGGTCATAATGTAAAATATGTACAAGATGGTACAGTTGATAGAAAAACACTTGAAAGCCTTATTAATAATGCTGATATAATAGGAATAAGTGTGAAAACAGTGAACAGAAATAGAAGTGAATTATTAGCAGAATTTTCTAAATATACTAATCCTAATGCAATGTTACTTGCTGGTGGACCAGAAGTAACATTATGTGGAATGAATGGACCATTTGATGTATTTATTAAAGGTGCAGGAGAAAAAGTAATATCAGATATTGCTACGTATGGAAAAGAGATATTACCACAATGCAAAGGAATAAAATATAAATTAGAAAATGGAGAGTATGTTGAAAATGATGGAATAAACATAATGGATTTAAAGACTCTTCCAATACCAGCATATGATTTAATTGACAACATAAATCAAACACAAGTATACATAGAAACAGCTCGAGGATGTAATTATTGTTGTAGCTTTTGTGTTGAACATGCTCCAATACAAGCAAAAACATATGAACAAATAAAGAAGACACTAGAGGAAATAGAAAAAATAAGACAGCATTCTACAATACATATTATAGATTCCGATTTTCTAACGCCAGGAGGAGCATCTGATTTATTTTATAAGGCCGTTGAAGAAGTGAAGCCAACTAATTATTTTATAGTACAAACAAGAGCAAAAAGGCTTACAAAAGAAAATGTACAACAGATGTACTCACATAATATTATTGATTTGTATCTAGGAATAGAGAGTTTTTCAGATACAATTTTAAAAACAGTTAGAAAGGGTGTGACTTTTGAAGAGATTAAGAATGCTTTGAGAATATTAAAAGAAAATGCACCTACACCTGTAGCTTATAGAGGAAATTTTATACAAGGATTGCCAGGAGAAAATTCAATAACAGCACAAGAAGATTATGCTAGAAGAAAAGAAATACTAGAAGAGGGTTTATTAAGAATAATGAGAGATTATGTATTTATGCCCTTAGAAGGTTCACATATATTCAATAATCAAGAAAAATATGGTATAAAATTATCAAAAGATTATAAACCATCATTTAGAAATTCATTACCTCAACATAGCTATGAAGGATGGACGGAAGAAGATATTTATAAACATCAAAGGGAAATGATTGAATTAAAGTTGAACTATTTAAATAGAATGAAGGATACTGAAAGAGATGATGATGATGCTAGATAGTTTAAAATTAGGAGATTTTGAAAGAAGCTTATTTATGATAAAGCCAGATTCATACAAGTATAAAAATGAAATATTAAATGAATTAAGAGATAACAATTTTGAATTGCAATATATAAGAGATGTAATATTAAGTAAAAATTTTTTGGGAAAATTGTATAGTGCACAAGATGATGAAATTGTAAATTTGATGAATGTAGAATATTTTTTAGGTAAAACTGCTACAATCGGAATAGCAGCAGGAGAAAGTTGTAAAGAAAGATTATTTGAATTATGCGGAGATAAGTATGCTCCAGATATGTGTGATAAGAATTCAATAAGATATAAATATAGTACAATAAGAAAACCAATATTATTGCATGGACATGAATTTTATATAAATGCAATTCATAGATCTTTACCACAGGATGCAGAAAATGAAATTGAACTATATATGAATGAGTATATCAGAAATAATATAAAAGAGGAGGATATTGGTGAAAGACAAAGAATATAAAGAAATTATTAGTGATATTAACAAATTATTAAATGAAATTTGTGATGATGGAAGAATGAAATATCATATTATTCCAGTAGTAGAAATATCAGTTGAAATGGCTAAGAAATTAAATGCTGATATACAAGTGGTAGAAATATCTGCATATTTGCATGATGTAACAAGAATTTTGGGAGATAAGCATAATCATCATATAACTGGTGCTGAATATGCCAGAGAGTTTTTAAAGAAATATAAATTTGACAATAAAAAAATAGAATTAATCCAAAGATGTATAAAGAACCATCGAGGATCAATAAAAAATAATAGAGAAACAATAGAAGAAAAAATTATATCAACTGCTGATGCTATATCACATATTGAATATCCAGTTCCATTATTTTATACTTGGTATGGAAAAAGGAAATCTACATTAGAAGCTGGAGCAATTGAAATAAGAAATAAATTACAAAGAAGTTGGAATAAAATAGAGTTTGAATATAAAAAGGATGAAATCAAAGAAAAATACAACTATTTAATGGAGGTGCTATCTAATAATGAATAAGTGGCATTTGAGATTTGCTGTTACAGCTAATTGTAATTTTAATTGTAAATATTGTAACACAAATAATAATGTAGTTCCTGAATTACAGGATAAAGAGATAAAAGAAATTTTAATCGCAGCTCGTAGGATTGGAATTATTAAGCTTCACTGGACAGGAGGTGAGCCGTTAGTAAAAAAAGATTTATATAAATATATACAATATGCTACAAATATAGGATATATTGAACAATCAATAACTACAAATGGTTTTTTACTTGAAGAACAGGCTGAAAAAATAATAAAATCGGGAATATCTAGAATAAATATAAGTTTAGACACCATGGATAGGGAAAAATTTAAAAGAATAACAGGAAGAGATGGATTGGAAAAAGTTTTAAATGGGATTTATAAAATTTTAGATATATCAACTTGTCAAATAAAAATAAATATGGTTGTGATGAAAGATAATTTAGAAGAAGTTAATACGTTTATAGATTTTGCAAAAAATATTAATAATAAATATAAAAAAGATAGAATGATTATAAGATTTTTACAGTTTTTTCCTTGTAATCCTAATCAATTAAAAGAAGAAGGTCAACAATATTGGAAAGATGAATATATAAGAGAAAAAGACATAATTGATGAAATAAATAAAAAAGAAAATATCATAAAAGAAAAAAAAGAAAGAGTTATAGGGGATAATCCAACTGTAAAATATTATGAAATTAATGATACATTAACAATAGGAATATTAGCTATGTTTTCATGGAAGTATCCTTGTGGAGGATGTTTTAAACTAAGAATCACACCATATGGATATGGTTCTTGTTGTTTAAATGATGAAAAAATGTATAAAGTTATTGGAAATTCATTAGAGGAAAAAGAAAAAATATTGAGACAGATTATAGAAAGAAGAAATACTATTATAGAAAACAGAAAAGATAGAAAACATTATAGAAGAAAGCTTGGAGAAGTTAGATTTGGAGAAAAAGGAAAACAAATTGAATTAAATGAATTTTATAATATAATTAGTCAAAAGGAGAAAAACGAAGATGAATAAAGAAAGATATAAAATGCCAGTATCAGTTCAAGTAATACTATTTAATAAAAATAATGAAGTTTTATTATTAAAAAGAAACTCAACAGGATTTAGTGATGGATTATATGGATTTATAGGTGGACATGTAGAAAAAAATGAAATGGTAATTAATGCTGCAATAAGAGAAACTAAAGAAGAGATAGGCATAGATATAAACAGAGAAGATTTAGTGTTTAAATCTGTTATGAATAGAAAAGTAGATAAAAACACAGAATATATTGATTTTGTTTTTATTGTAAAAGACTGGCAAGGAAATATAAAAAATATGGAAGCGGATAAATGCAGTGAACTAGTATGGTGTAAACCTAACAATTTACCAAAAAACATAATAGACTTTGAAAAATATTTAATAGATAATCAAGATGTATTCTTATCATGGGGATGGAAAACTTAAATCAACTTTTAAATAAAATTTCTATAAAAACTACTTGTATTTTCTACCAAAATATGTAATAATATATAACATAAAAGTTAAAAACAATAAAAAAGAGGAGTATGTTTATACTTACTTAAAAGAGAAAAGAAGTCTTAGGCTGGAAACTTCTTAAGAAAAAGGTAAACAAAAGGTAGCTTTTTTAGTTGATATTCTGAAACTAAGTAAGATATCCGAGTAAGCAACGTTATATGCTAATTAAGATGTAAATTTATTTTGAATTTTTAATATAGATAGATTTATAATTAAGGTGGTACCGTGAGAAATAAAGCTCGCCCTTATGTTTAGGGTGAGCTTTATGTTGTGAAAGATAACTTAGAAGAAATACTAAAAACAATTAAAAATAGAGAATGGGAGGAAGAAAAAATGAAAAATAAAAGATTAAATGAAAAATACAATCCAAAGGATTTTGAAGATGAATTATATAAGGAGTGGGAACAAAAAGGATACTTTAAACCAAGTATGGATACAACAAAAGAAAGTTATTGTATAATGATGCCACCTCCAAATGTAACAGGAAAATTACACATGGGACATGCTTTAGATGGAACAATTCAAGATATCTTAATCCGTTTTAAGAGAATGCAAGGATATAATACTTTATGGCTTCCAGGTTCAGACCATGCAGCAATTTCAACAGAAATGAAAGTAGTTCAAAAATTAAAATCAGAAGGAAAATCAAAACAAGATTTAGGAAGAGAGAAATTTTTAGAAGAAGCATGGGACTGGACACATGAATATGGTGGGATAATTCAAAAGCAACAACGTAAACTTGGTTGTTCATGTGACTGGGAAAGGAATAGATTCACACTAGATGAAGGAATGTCAGATGCAGTATTAGAACAATTTATTAAATTATATGAAAAAGGATTAATATATAAAGGAAAAAGAATGGTAAATTGGTGTACAAGTTGTAATACATCAATATCTGATGCAGAGGTTGAATATAAAGAAGAACCATCACACTTATGGCATATAAGATATAAAATTACTGGGATAGAGGATAAATATATAATAGTAGCAACAACCAGACCAGAAACAATGCTTGGAGATACAGCTGTTGCAGTACATCCAGAAGATGAAAGATATAAAGAGTTAGTAGGTAAAACTTGTATTTTACCAATAATGAATAAAGAAATACCAATAATTGCAGATGAATTTGTTGAAAAAGAATTTGGTACAGGATGTGTAAAAATCACACCAGCACATGATATGAATGACTATCAAGCAGGACTAAGACACAATTTGGAAATAATTGAAGTATTTGATGAAAACTTTAAAATGGGAGACTTAGTTCAAGAATATAAAGGAATGGATTTATTAGAAGCTCGTAAAGAAATAGTAAACAAATTAAAAGAAATAGGAGCTCTAGTAAAAGAAGAAGAATATACACATAATGTAGCTAAATGTGAAAGATGTAAAAATACAATAGAACCTAAGATTTCTACACAATGGTTTGTAGCTATGCAAGACTTAGCAAAAAGAGCAGCTGATAGTGTAAGAAATGGTGAAACAAAATTTGTACCAAAAAGATATGAAAAACAATATTTCCATTGGTTAGATAATATACAAGACTGGTGTATATCAAGGCAATTATGGTGGGGGCATAGAATACCTGCATATTATTGTAAAGAATGCGACCATATCAATGTTGCAAAAGGTAAGCCAGAAAAATGTAAAAAATGTGGTAGCACACATTTACATCAAGATGAAGATACACTAGACACATGGTTTAGTTCAGCATTATGGCCATTTTCAACATTAGGTTGGCCAAATACAGATAATGAAGACTTCAAAACATTCTATCCTACAAATGTATTAGTAACAGGATTTGATATAATTACATTCTGGGTATCAAGAATGATGACACAAGGATTAGAATTTACAGATATACCACCATTTAAAGATGTTTTAATACATGGTATTATTAGAGATAGCCAAGGAAGAAAGATGTCAAAAACATTGGGAAATGGTGTTGATCCACTAGACGTAATAGAACAATATGGTGCAGATGCATTAAGATTTTCTGTACTTTCAGGAACAACAATGGGGAATGATATTAGATACATGCCAGAAAAATTAGAGCAAGCATCAAACTTTGCAAATAAGATTTGGAATGCAGCAAAATTCATAACAATGAATATGGTTTCTGATGAAGAAATATTTGAATTTGATAAGGAAAATTATAATAGTAAAACAAATCAATACAAAGAAAGCGCTTTAAAATTAGAAGACAAGTGGATTATTAATAAATTAGATAAATTAATTTCAGAAGTAACTAAAAATATAGAACATTATGATTTAGGAATAGCTCTAGACAAAATATATAACTTTATATGGAATGAGTTTTGTGATTGGTATATAGAAATGGTTAAATCAAGATTATATAGTGAAAACCATGAAGAAAAAATTAGAGTTTGTTATGTTTTAGACTATGTATTTGGAGTATCAATGAAATTATTACATCCATTTATGCCATTTGTAACAACAAAAATATATAGTAGTTTAGTACAGGATAATGATAAAGACTTAATGGTATCTAAGTGGCCAAAATCAAAAGAACAATTTGATTTTGAAAATGAAGAAAATATAATGGAAAAGATAAAAGAGATTATTGTTGAAATCAGAAATATAAGAAGTACAAAAAACATACATCCAAGTAAAAAATCAGAATTAATATTTGTAACACAAAAATATGAAAAAGAGATAAAAGAAGCAGAAAAAATGTTACTAAAATTAGGATTTGGAGAAAAGATAACAATTCAAAGCAGCAAAGAAAACATTCCAGAAAGTTCAATAAATATTATAAAAGAAGGAATAGAATTATATATGCCATTAGAAGGGTTAATTGACTTTGAGGAAGAGAAAAAAAGACTAGAAGAAGAGAAGATAAAATTAGAAGCAGAAGTAGCAAGATGTGAAAAGATGTTATCAAATCCTGGATTTGTAAACAAAGCGCCACAAGCTAAAGTAGAAGAAGAAAAAGCAAAACTTGCAAAATATAAAGAAATGCTAGAAAAAGTTAGCCAAAATTTAAAATAAGAAATTATAGGGATTTGGAGTTAAATTTCAAATCCTTATATTTATATATTTTTTAAGCATATGATTATAAATCTAATAATTTTTTATAATCTTTAGGAAATCCCATTCTATTTAATATACTTTTAATATCTATTGTTGTAATAGACGTTTTTAATTTTTGTATATCTTTTATTAATCTTTTATAAAAAAATTTAAAATCTTCTTTTTCTAATAATAGTTTTAAACATATTACTATAGAAAATAAATCTCTTGTTGCAAATTGGTAATTTCCATTTTTATTTTCTATTCTCAATTTCTTATGATATATAGTTGAGGAAATTCTATTTTTCATTTTTATATCATATAATTTTTCATCATGAGCACAAATGTTTCGTATAAGAGTTAAATTATGTAATATTATTTTAAATTCATGTATTCTTAAATTATATTTTCTACTAATTACATTTTGGTCTTTAAACTTCATTAAACTATAGAATTTTGATATTTTACCAAATGATAGTACTCTTACAAGTATCCATAAAGGAAGATAGTTATAATTATCTAAATAGTGAGTAATCATTTTATTAGAATTCTTATATTGATATTGTATTTCTAAATTTACATTATCTATAAATTTTTGTATAAGGGATTCTTTAGAAGTAGAACTATTAAAGTTCTTGCGAATTAAATAATTTTTATGACCATAAAACCTTGAGAATTCATATGCGATATAAGTTTTTATTTCATTTTCTATCAATAATATATATTTTAA
>CAQRYF010000042.1 GCA_948875265.1 uncultured Clostridia bacterium | reverse complement strand
AAGATATTTTAGAAGCTGTAAAACCACTACTAGCAAAAAACAAAGCAACATTACAACTTACAGATAAAATAGAGAATTTAGGAAATAGATACTACATAAAAGCAACAGCAATACTAATTGATACAGAAGATACAAAAAATGGAGAAATAGCTTGTATTGAGAATACAGCATATGCAAGAGAAAGTGAAGAGAAAAAAGGAATGGATGATAGTCAAATAACAGGTACAGCAAGTAGTTATGCAAGAAAATATGCTTTAAATGGATTATTTTGTATTGATGATACTAAAGATGCAGATACAAATGAATTTAAAGAACAACAAGACAAATCAGACAAAGATAATCAAAAACAAACAGAAGTAACTGAAGAAAATATAGATGATTTAGTAACAGAACAACAAGCTAAAACAGTATATGCAATTATGAAACAAAAAGGACTAGATGTAGAAAAACAATTATTCACAAACTATAACATAACAAACACAAAAGATTTAACTAAAAAGCAATATGCAAGCATTTTAAATGCAATAAAAGATATGCCAAATAAAAAGTAGGTGGTAAATATGCAAACTACAGGAATAATAACAGATATAAATATAGATTACAAAACGCGAAAATCAAAAATAAGCTTACTTTTAGATACAAAAGAAATAGAAGTAGTAGAACAGCTAAAAAACGAAAATAAGCTAAATGTCGACCTAAAGAAATACAGAAAGAAAAGAAGCTTGGACGCAAATGCTTATTGCTGGGTTTTATGTGACAAGATAGCAAAAGAACTATGCAAAGATGGAACAGTAGTAACAAAAGAAAAGATATATCAAGATAGTATTTTGCAAATTGGAACATTTGAAGCAATGATAATAGAAGAAAAAGCATTTGATAATTTTAAGAGAATATGGAGTAAACAAGGGCTAGGATTTCTAATACAAGAAGTAAACAGAAAAGATAAATGTGTAAAAGTACATTGCTACTATGGATCAAGTACATATGATAGCAAAGAAATGAGTTTGTTAATTGAATTATTAGTAGATTTAGCTAAAAGTTTAAATATAGAAACGAAGTCAAAAGCAGAACTGGATAGTTTATTAGAAAGTTGGGATAAGAAATGATAGTAACAGATTTATCAAATAGTTTCAATCCTTATCCAAAAGTACAAAAAGTACAGAAAAGTAAACAGAAAAAGACAGAAGAAGGATTTTGTATTATGCCACAAAGTACATTATACAGTACTAAAAGAACAGAAAAGTATTGTGAAAGGCACGAGGTTTATTTCTCAAAAGCTTATAGGCAAAAGAGTATAAATGAGGCTTAATAGTATTTTTAACTAAAGAAAGTCATCGTGGAACGAATGGAGTACATGGCAAAAATGGAGACAAGATTAATAGACAATTAAAGAAATTAGCACAAAAAGCTTGGTGTAAATATTATAACAAAACAAAAGAAGAATTTATTAGAGAATATGGAAAAGCAAACAACTAAGGGTAGACTACAAAATCTACCCTTATATTTTACAAAAAAGGTGGGAGATATGGAAGATAAAAGCTGGATTAAATTATATAGAAAAATATTAGAGTCTCCCATATTTGAAAATGAGAAAGCATTGAAAGTTTGGATATGGTGTTTAGTGAAAGCTACTCATAAAGAAAGAGAACAGTTAGTAGGAAAACAAATAGTACATTTAGAAAAAGGGCAATTTGTAACAGGGAGAAAAAAAGCAAGCGAAGAATTAAAAATGAAGGATAGAACTGTTTATGACTATTTTAAATTGCTTAAAGAATTACATATGATTAGTATAAAATCCAACAACAAATTTTCAATTGTAACCGTTGAAAAATGGGAAGATTACCAAGTTGAAGAATTAAAAATTCAACAGCAAGACAACAACAACGCAACAACAACGCAACACAAACAAGAATGTAAAGAATTATATTTAACTTTATTTAATAAATATAAAAAGCAAATCGAAGAGCAACCAAACAGAGTTGTACAAATTATATCAGATTTAAAAAAATGTTCTGATTATGAACTATTAACTTTAGAAGAACAAGACCAAATATTTTTAGATTTAATGAACCCACAGAAAAGGAGTGAGGATAAATGATTACACAACAAACAAGACAAATGAGTTTTAATGACATACAGGATAAAACAAAAATAAGATATATACAGATTTTAAATAGATTAGACAAACCTAAAACAGCAAAAGAGTTAGCAGTAGAATTATTTGATTTAGGATTTATACCTAGTACAGAAAGAAACTATACAGCACCAAGACTAACAGAACTAGAAAAAATGGGATATGTAAAAGCAATAGACAAAAAGAAATGTCAATACACAGGCAAAACAGTAGCAGTATATGAAAGAACACAACAAGGATTTGAAGCTTTAAATTATGAGCATATTCCAAAAATAGATTAGGAGGTAGTTATGAAAAGCAATGAATTATTTGAAAAAATACATAGTGGAGAAATAAAAGAGAATACAAAAATAGATGTTAAGACTGAAGAAGGATTACATATTGCATATATAGAGTATAGAAATAAAAAATTGAATTGGACTTCAGGAGATTTTGATACTAGATATTTATGTGATATAGAAACAGAATTTGAAATAGTAAAAGAAGAATGGAAAATAGAAAGACTAGACTTAGGAAATATGTATACAGGAGATAAAATAAAGCTTTTAGAAGAAAAAGTGAATGAAATAATTGATAACTTAAACAAAATTAATGAACCTTTACCATTTTAAAGGAGTAGCTTATGAAATACAATTATCCACCTATACGGAGGAATATGTGGAAATGCAATAAAAAATAATTTATGTAGAGGCTGTTCTAAATTAGAAAACATAAACTTTCGTGGACAAGCTGAATGTGATTTAGTGCAGGATCCGATACAACAAATAAAACAAATTTTAGGAATACAGGAGAAGATAGAGTATGAACAAATACAGAAATAAAAAAGTACAAGTAGATATGTATGTGTTTGACAGTATAGCAGAAAGTAAGAGATATAAAGAATTAAAGCTATTAGAAAGAGCAGGAGAAATACAAAACTTAGAATTACAACCACACTTCCTACTACAAGAAAGCTTTAAAAAGAATGGTAAGACATTTAGAAAGATAGAATACATAGCAGATTTTAAATATACAGAAAACGGAAAAACAATAGTTGAAGATGTAAAAGGCATACAGACTGATGTATTTAAAATAAAACATAAACTATTTGAAAAGAGATATCCAGAACTGGAATTAAGAATAATAAAGTAGGAGGAAATATAAAATGATAGATTGGAAAAAAGAATATAACAAACTATATAAAACATTAATAGCAGTAACAATATTAATAGCAATAAGTTTAATAATGTTTATAGCAACATTTAGCAAAGTAACAATAAAGTTAAAAGAAAAAGACAATAAAATAACAGAACAACAAATAGAAATATTAGATTTAAAAGAGCAGATACATAGAGAAAAAATAGAGGAGGAAAGCTATGAGTAAAGCAGATGAGATGTTTGAAGAGTTAGGGTATGAAAATATAATAAACGAAACTTGCTTATGTGAGTATAGAAAATACTTTAAGTTGAAGAGAGCAAGACATATTGTATTTGCTGTAGATAAGGCTGTGAGTGTTTGTGAAGAAAATGAAAAAACATTAGCAGTTAATAGAGATTATTTTACGATGCAAGAACTACAAGCAATAAATGAAAAAGTAAAGGAGCTTGGGTGGTTAGATGAATAAAGAATTAATGAACGCAATAGAAACATTAGAATTAATGAAAAGAACATATGACATAAAAGCACCAAACATAGAGACAAGAACTAAAGAAATGATGAAGTATCAAGCAATAGAAACAGTCTTAAACTACATAGAAAATTCTATATCTAAAGAAGTGATAAGAGAAAAGATAAAAGAAATGCAAAAAGAATATAAAGAAGCATTAGAAGAAAATAGCACAAAAGCATTTATACTAAAATGTCAAATAGAAGGCTTTAAAGATTTTGAAAAAGAATTACTAGAGGGAAAATAAAAATACCCCACTAAAGTTTAGCGGGGAAATGAATTGTATTTGCTTAAAGATTTACATTTTGGTGTATATCAAACACAGCATTGTAAAAATTCCTGCTAATAAAGCATTCCGTGTTCCATATTCGCCATCTCTAAGCCAAATAATTCCAAGAATAACTAAGAAGATTACAATCCACATAAAAATACCTCCATGAAGTTAATAATAACAATTAAATTATAACATATTTTACATAAAATTGCAAAAACTAGACTAAAGAGGTGTAGATATGCAAGATAAAGAAATAATACAAAAATGGAAACAAGGCTTAACAAAAAATCAATTAGCAAAGCAATATAGACGAGAATATAACATGCAAATAAGAAACATAAGATCAAGTGTAAGACATAGACACAGTCGGAAGATTTATAACAAATTATGAAAGCTTAGCTTATGTAGAAAAGATAATTTACAAGTATTTGAGAGGAGAAAAGAAAAAATGATTAACAAAAATAATAAAAAAGATTTGATAAAATTAATAAAACAAAACCCAAATTTACCACTTGTATTTTTTGCATACAATGATGACTTTATGCCAGATTACGCAGGAACAGTATTTGAAAATTACTATTGTTACACAGCTACAATCTATATAGATGAGCAAGGAGATAATACATATTACGATGATGTAGATGAAGTAGAAGAAATTTGGAGAGACAGATTATGTGATGAAGATGAATACAAAGATTTATCTGATGAAGAATATGATAAAGCAATACAAAAATATGTAGAAGAAAATGTAGTACATTATGAAGCAATAGTAGTAAGCATGAGGCATTAATATGATATTTGACATAAGTAAATTAACATCAGAAAATCTAAATGAGTATAGTGGAATATATAGTTATGGAAAATGTATAGTATGCGGAAAAGATTTAGCAAAAAGAAGAAAAAGCAAAACTTGTAGCAATAAATGCTACCAAACAAATTATAGAAGAAAAATGAGGCGAAGTAGAGCAAGTAATATATAAATATTTAAAGAGGAAGTGAGAAGATGTTAAAGATAAAAGATAATGTAGATTTAAAATGGTTAATGTATAAATTTGATTTAAGATATGCAACACATTGTGATGAACCAGGTCAATACATATTTTATAGTGATACATTTTATATAGACATATACGATAGGACTATTCATATAGAAGGAAGAAATTTAAATGATTTATTATTTTTATACAACTTAATCCAAGCAGGATTAGTAGAAAAAGAATTTTAGATGTTAGAAAGCGAGTGATACAAATGACAATAGAACAAAAACTAGAAAGAAAAATAAATAATATAGTGCAAATAACACGGAGAATATCCGAAAAAGCTAAATATAACAAGTAAAGAAAGATTAGAATTAACAAAAGAAAATATGTCAGCAAAAGAACAGTTCTTAGCAATAAAAGATAGTGAAGTTTATTTTAGAAATGTAAAATTAAAAATAAAAGACTAGGAGGTACTAATGAGGTCGTTAGAATTATTAGAAGAATTAAATAAAATACTTATAGATGCAAACAAACGATATAGAATAGCTTATGAAAATGTTGGAGAACAGGATAAAATAAGAAGCGATATAGAACATGAGTTGTTAAACAACTATAAAAATATGTCAGCAAAAGAAAAACGAGAATATACAGACAAGATTTTTGAATGTTTAGCGGAAAGACACAATTATAAATATGAATATCGAGAATTAGAGATTTTAAAAGATTTATACAATACACCACAAAATACAGAAACAGCATTCAATACAGCTATAAACAAATTAAGAAAGTTAAATCAAGAGCAAGAAACACCAATTTATTATAAAAGAGCTAAAAAGAATAAAGGCGAAGTGATTTTAGTAAAAGAATAGGAGGTACTTATGACAAGAGAAGATTTAAAGAATTATAAATACAATCAAATATGGATAAAAAATCAAACAGAATATATAGAAGCACAAAAGGAAACAATTAATCAATTAAATTCAATTTTAACAGATATGCCAAAACGGAAACACTAGCATATATGACAAAGAAGCGGAGAAATTAGTTAAGTTAGAAGATTGTTTTAAAGAATTAATGAATAGTATTCTAGAAGAAAAAAATAATCAAAAAAACATAGTAGAGCAAATAAAGAATATAGAACAGCCATATAGAAATATATTGTTTGCTGTGTACATACAGGGAAAAAGCTTAGTAAAAGTAGCAAGCGATATGAATTATAGCTATGTAGATATATGCAGAAAACATGGAACGGCACTAAATAAATTTGATGAATTGGAAATATGATATGAAATGTTATTGAATGATATATATATAATTTGTTATATATATAATTGAGAAAAATGTGAGTAGAGAGCAAAGAGTGAGTACAAGTCCCTTTTGTATTTACTCTTTTATTATGTGTTATTACCAGTATACTAGGTAACTGATAATATAAAAAGTCAAACAATAAGCTTAAAACACACCACCTTTCAAGATTGTAGTTGCATTATACAGAACTTTCCTAGCGAGTTCTAATATAAATTATAGATAGTATGCAGTGATATATATAAATTAGCAATGGGAACATAAGGTTAAGATATTAATTCTATCACAGAGAATAAAAGTATCAAAATTTCCAAGAGGTTCGGCTCGTAAGCTAAAGGTTATAGGCTGTGATGATACCAGAAACCCAAACGGTATGAAGTAGCTCTTTGTACAAGCCGTTATATCATTGCATAGTGTTTATAAGAAAAGAGGTAATCTTATGACGAATGAAGAAAGATTTCAAAAATACATACAAGAAAATTGTAAAAACTGTAAAAACAGAAAAACAGATTTATGCAATATAAGAATATCAGCAATAGAAAATATAGTAAGAACAAAGTGTGAGTATTATGAAAGAGAAGATTAATTATGCAGAGTGTATGAAAAGGAAGTGCAGCGAGTGTAAAAAGTATGATAAGTGTTTTAAATATAAGAAAAGAGGTGTAGGAAAATGCCAAGAGGAAGACCAAGAGCATATACAGAAGTAGAAATAATGCAACGAAAAATAGATAAGTATTTTAAAGAATGTGAAGAAAAGTGTCAACCATATACTGTTACAGGACTATGCATAGCTCTAGATATATGTAGAGATACATTATCAGAGTACATGAAAAATGAGGAATTTTCCGACACTATAAAAAAAGCAAAACTAAAAGTTGAAAATTATCTTGAAAGACATCTAATAACAGATAGTAGTACAACAGGGATTATATTCAACTTAAAAAATAATTTTGGTTGGTCAGACAAACAACAAATAGAACATAGCGGAAATGTTAATAATCCATTTTCAGAACTGTCTACAGAAGAATTAAGGCAGTTGATTGAAAATGATAAATAATCAAATTAAAGAAGAATTAATAAAACAAGCGCGTTTAGAATTAGCTAGACGTGATTTTTTTTCTTATTGTGAGTTAACTGCTTCAGATTTCTATAAAAAGGATAGAAAATTTCTAAAAGATGTATGTGATCAATTACAAAATTTTTATGAGAGTAACGAAAAGATATGCGTAATTAATATGCCACCAAGACACGGTAAGTCAAGAACAGCGGGAAAACTCGTTGAGTGGGTATTAGGAATAAATCCAAAAGAGAAGATAATGACTGGTTCATATAATGAAACATTATCAGGAACATTTGCTAAGTCTGTAAGAGATACAATAGCGTCAGAAAGAACAGAAGGAGTAATAGTATATAATGATATATTTCCAAACACAAAAATAAAATATGGAGAAGCAAGTAGCAGCAAATGGGCATTAGAAGGAAGTGGACAAGCAAACTATTTGGCAACCTCTCCAACAGGAACAGCAACAGGATTTGGTTGTACGTTAATGATAATAGATGACTTAATTAAGAATGAAAAAGAAGCATACAATGAAGTTACATTAGAAAAGTTAATAAGTTGGTTTAATAATACAATGTTATCAAGAACAGAAAATGGATTCAAGCTAATTATTATTATGACTAGATGGGCAGAAAATGACTTAGCAGGATATATATTAAATAACTACGATAATGTTAGACATATAAATTACAAAGCTATACAAAATGATGGTTCAATGCTTTGTGAAGAAGTCTTAAGTAAAGAAGATTACGAGTTAAAAACCAAAAATATGAATAAAGACATTATATATGCAAACTATCAACAAGAGCCAATAGACGTTAAAAATAGATTGTATAGTAAGTTTAAAACGTATGACAAGTTACCACCAGCACATTATGTTATGAACTATACAGATACAGCAGATGAGGGAGATGACTACCTATGCTCTATTGATTATCAAATGTATGGAAGTTCTTATTACATATTAGATATCATGTATACGCAAGAAGCAATGGAAATAACAGAGCCAGCAGTAGCAAAAATGATGACAAAAGACCATGTAGGATATGCAAACATAGAAAGTAATAATGGTGGTAGAGGATTTGCAAGAAATGTTCAAAGAGAACTAAAAGAGTTAAAGAATACTCACACAAAAGTACATTGGTTCCATCAAAGTGAAAACAAACAAGCAAGGATACTAAGTAATTCAACAGCAGTAATGAATAATATATATTTTCCATTAAATTGGGAAGATAGATGGCCAGAATTTGCAAAGCATATAAAACAATATGTAAGAACTGGAAAGAATGACCATGATGATGCAGAAGATACTTTAACAGGAGTATACGAAAATCCAAAACCAAATACAATTAGTTTTGGATATAACCAAATAATGTAGGAGGAGAGTATGTCAACAGTAGAGAAAATACAATATTCAGATGAATTTTTAAGTGAAGAAAATATAGAAAGCAATATAAATGTGTTATGGGGAAAAGTATTGCCAATATTACAACATAGAAAACAATTATATGATAGATATACTAGAAAACATGATACAAGTGATGTAATAGTAGCATTAGAATTTTACATATCTACCATAGCAAGCGGATATTTTCGGAGGAAAAGAACCACAATACAAAGTAAAAAAAATAAATGAAACACAAAAAGGAATATTAGGAAAGATATACAATAAAGTATTTGGAGAAAAGAATAATGCAGATGAATTTCAAACTATCATTGATTATATTACAAAATATAATGACAATGGTAGTTTTTTCTATGACTGCGTAAAAGATTACATCAATACTGGAGCTTGTTATGGACTAGTATATGAAAATAAAGATAATGAAGTTGTATACGCACACACATCTAGCTTGACAAGTGTAGCAATTTGGAATTATGAAACTCCAAGTCAAAAAATAGGGTTACTAAGATATTGGACTGAAAATTCGAACAAAGGCGGAATAATAACACATTTAGAATTAATAACAGAAAAGTATAAAAAACATTATATTGATGGAATAGAAAAAGATAGGATAACAACTAATGCAGAATATAATTTTAAAGAAAAAGAAGAAGATAATAAAGAAGTATTATGGAACGATGTACCAATATTTGCAGTTGAAAATCCAGATGGACTAGCTTTATTCGAGAATGTAATTACATTAATTAATAAATATGAACAAGTAATACGAAATAATGCAAATATATTCCAATACAATGATGATGCTAAATTAAAGATAACAGGATTTACACCACAAAACGACCCATTAATAGAAGAAATAGATGAAGATGGAAACACAACTCTAATAAAAAATCCAGCAAGAGCAAAAGAAGATGAAGCAATACTAAATGCTAAAGTATTCTATACTCCAGATAATAGCGGAGATATAGATTGGGTTATAAAAGATGTAAATGATACAGCATCAGAAAACCATAAAAAAACTTGTTTAGATTTAGCTTTAATGATTAGTGGAGTACCAAATGTAACAGACCAAGGGTTTACTAATGCAGATAATGCCTCAGCGTTAGAAAAGAAATTCTTTCCACTTGATCAAGTATTACAACAAGCAGATAAGCTGTTTGAAAAAGAATTACTAAGAATGTGGGAAATGATAACATCTAGAATAAATTTAAAGAAAAATACAGAATATGATTTTAGAGACATAGAGGTAATACTCACAAGAAATTTACCATCAAATAATCAAGAAATTGTTGACAATTGGTTGAAACTAAGAGGATTACTAAGCGATAAGACAGTAATAGACCATCTTCCATTTGACTTAGATAGCGAAAGTGAACTTGCAGAAATAGATGCACAAAATGAAATAAATATGCAAAAGAACATGGAGAATATGCAAATGTTAGGAAGTGATAAGGAAGATGGACAAGATATGGAATTACCACAACAGTCAGATGAAAAAACTAAAACAGATATACAGTCAAATAAACGAACAGACTCAAAACAACATACAGATGATTCTAAAGACATTAAGTCTAAATAGTGACAATTTATATAATATAGCGGATAGCAAAACTAAAAAAATGGTAAATACATATATAGAGGAATGGAAAGATAAAGGACTTTTAAAAGGCTATTTTGGAACATTAGCAAAGAATATATATAATAGAAGTAGAGTGAAAAACAGTGAAATATTAGAACTATTAATATATGGAGTATATATAGAAGAACAAAGCAAATTAGATGAATATGAAAATCAAATAATGCGAAATGATATTGATTTTTATTATCGAAATGGACAAAATGAAGTTTTGAATGCTAAAAAAAGCAAGAAAAAAGCATCGGTTATTTCTGATGCTTTATTTTTGTATTTATTAGACCAAGCAAATTATACAGGACTAAATTACAAACAGTGTGTTGAAGCTACAATACAATATAATGCCAATCAATTATATAGACAAGTACTTATCAATATTCAACAACAAAAAGAGTTAGAAATCGAAAATAATGAGTTTCAAAGAATATTAAATCAACAACAAAATACGAAGTTGTCTATAAACGGAGATAAGATATCAGGATTTATGGATACTCAAATGATAGGACTAAATAATCAAGCGAAAGTAGAAGGAATAAAAGAAATTGATAGCAATGCAAAAGCAAGATTTATAGCAATAATAGATGGAAAAGAAACAGATATGTGCCACAGCTTAGATAGACAAACGTTTTTTATAGACAAAGAAAATGTATTTAATAGATATTATGGGGAAACACAGAAAGATTTAAGAATAGAAAGAATAAAGTGTAAAGGATTAGTTCTACGGATTAAATTTACCACCTATATCTCATCATTTTCATTGGTGTAGGAGTACAATTACATATCAAACATAGGAGGTATAAAAAATGGGAATTACAGCAATAATATGTGGAACTATAATAATATTAGCAATTATAGGAAAAGATGATAAATAAGTTATTAAAATTTTATAATTATAAATTAAAGACGTAGACGTACGTCTTATTTTTATGCCTTTTTACTGATTGTAGGCTATAAAGAACAACAGAATATTTTAAGTAACAATTTGGGCTTAAATGAACAAATTGGGACAAGGAGAACAAAATGGAAGATGAAAAAAAAGAAGTTGGGGCAGAAGCAACAACAGAAAATACTGGGGCTACAGGAGCAACAGAAAACAAAAATAGTTACGAAGAGTTGTCAAAAACTGATAAAGAACTACAAAGTTATGTAGATAGAAGAGTATCAGACGCATTGAAGACAGCTAAAACAAAATGGCAAGAAGATTTAGAAGCAGAAAAGACAGAAGCTGAAAAGTTAGCGAGAATGAAAAGCGACGAAAAACTTCAATATCAGTTAGACAAAGAGAAAACTGAAAAAGATAATGCACTTGCTGAATTGAATGCTTACAAATTAAAAGAAGAAGCAATAAAAGTGGCAAGTGAACAAGGATTGGATGTATCTTTACTTAACTTAATTGATTTTAAAACTACAACAGCCGAACAATTAAATGCAAACATAGAAAATATGACATCCGTATTTAATAAAGCAGTAGAAAAGGCAGTTAATGAAAGATTAAAAGAAGATACACCAGTCACAAAAACATTTAGCACAGTACAACCTAAAACAGTTGCTAGAGCAAGTTATTAAAAAAATGGGAGGAATTAAAAATGGAAGAAAACATTACACAAGAAGCATTAAACATTATGATGCAAGATGGTACAACAAAAGAAAATTTAAAACAAGTATTAAGTGGAGTATTGGAAAACGTATCTGCAAGAGCAGTATCAGAGCAAATTAAAGCTAAAAATGGTTCAGGAACACCAGAGGGTGGAGTAATTGAATATAAAAGATTTGTAAATGCAGAATTAAAAGATAAAGGAACTGCAAGAAAAGCAGGAGAAGGCGATAAATTAAAAGCAAAACCTGTAAAAGTATATATAGACACAGATAAAGAAATTGTAGAAGAATTACAAGGAAAAGATGTTAAATTATATGGTATCGATGGCATGGCTGAAAGAAGAAAAGTAAATCATCAATCAGCAATAGTAAGATATTTAGACAGAGAATTTTTTGCAAAAGTATTAGAAGGAACAAAAGTTGAAGCAAAAGAATCAATTCAAGATACAATAGATGACTTATTATATAAAGCAAGAAACTTACAAAATGATTTTATAGATGGTATAGAGTCAGATATGCTTGTAATTGTAGTAGATAGTACATATAGAAAAGGAATGAAGAAAATACTTGACGAATTACCAAACGGAACAGACCCAAAAGAACAAGCTATTGGTATGTATGATAGTGTAAGAGTATACGAATCAATAAGAATGCCAGTAGGTGTACATTGTGTAGTTATGATGGACGGTGCTATTGCACAACCATACTATGTATCAGAATATGGAGCTGAAAAAGTACCATTTGATGATGCAGTAGCATTAGAAGACTTTTTATACAAAGGAACAAAAGCTTTAATGGAAGATACTATTTTTTATGTTCAAGATGGAGCAAGTGAAGAATTAGTAAACCTAACAGTTACTTCACAAGCAGGAACTGAGACAGGAAAAACAAAAATAACAGTAACACCATCTTTAACATCTGGAAATAGTTATAAATATAAGGTTGCAGCAAATCCAACAGAACCTACATATAATGCAGTATGTTCTAGTGGTTACACAAATTGGAATGGAACAGATGAAATAACAGCTACAGCAGGACAAAAAATTGTTGTAGTTGAAGTTGATTCTGAAAATAAAGCTAAAAAGGTTGGACAAGCAACAATAACTGTTAAAGCAGAATAAATAAGGAGGCAATAGAATGAATGAAGCTAATGTAGAAAAAATAGACAAAATCATAGCGGATTTAGGAGCTAATTATAGAGAAAAAGATTACGAGGTCTTACATGAAATATTAGAAGAAATAAGTTCTATTGCTTCTGATATTTCTAATAGAAAAATAGATGATGAAGAGTTATTTCCATATGTTAAGAAGGCTGTAAAAGCAATTTATTTGACCAGGGGAGCAGAAGGTTTACAAAGTCGAAATGAAGGAAGTATATCAAGTTCGTACGAAGATATTATTGATAAATTAAGAAATGACATTATTAAATCTGGATTAAGGAGGATTAGATAATGTTATTACGAGATTTAACAGAAGTATATGTAAGCAGAGCAGAAGAAATAAATAATCACGGAGAACCAGATAAAACGTGGAAATATATTTCAAATGCTTTTTTTAATTTACAACAAGACATAAATGAATTGGATAGAAAATCATCAGGAGAAGTAGATTATAGCATTTATAAAGCTAGAACACAACAAGTATACGACATACAAAAAGGAGATGGAATATCGATAACAGATATATCAAAAAAGGAAAAGTATATTCCAGAATATAGAGTTATTGATATTAATCAAATTGGAAGTACATATGTATACAGATTGGAGCAATATAATGGGGATTAGTTTGAATTGTGAAATAAAAACTAAATACAACTATAAAAAAATCGAAGAAATAAAGAAAAGATTAGCTCAGTCGGTGGGACTAGAAGAAGTGCTGAAAAATATACAAGGTTGTGCTATCAGACTTGAAAGAGGTAATAATAGTGATGGAATACTTGTTGAAATGATAGAAGGTTCAACAGGTAAAGTCAAAGGACGCATATATGCAGACCCTTCAAAATTTATTAGCAACGGAAACTCATATTTATGGTTTGAGTATTTTGGAACTCGGAGAATTTGCTGAAGAAGAACATATAGGAACTACAAAGCACTTTTTAGAAACTGGATATACAGAATGGTATATTCCAGTAAATAAAGTTGATAGAGCATTAAGTTATCCAATTAAAGTAATAAATGGACAACAATTTTATATAGCTCATGGGAGCAAGTCAAATCGTTTTCTTGAAAATGCTGAATTTGAAACAAGGAATGAAAATTCAAATATAGTTGCAAGAAAACTAAAAGAAATGTTAATGGAGGTGTGCAAATAATGTTATATGATTTTAATACTAAAGATATGTCAGATTTATTGTATGACATATTATCTGAAATAAAAGATAATGAAAAAGATAAAACAGAAGCAGTTTTGCAAACTCCAACAACAAAAAGTAAATTTCCATGTCGTGTTGTGAATACACCGTTAGAAAGTGTAAGACAAACTGAAAATGCAATTCCAATTTTAAAAGATTTTCAAGTTACAATAGAACATTGGGCCTCTAAGCAAAGAGAGTGTATGGAAATGGCAAACAAAACAGACTTAGAATTAAGAAAAAAGAATATTATTAGGACTAATACTAGTCCTATTTTGTTTGATGAAATAACAAAAAAATATAGGTTAATAACCACATATGAAGTTCGTTACAATGCGTTAACGAACTCTTTTAATTTTATAAGATAAAAAGGAGGAATTTAGGATGTCAGAACCAAGAACTACAATGATGACAAAATTATATCATGCAAGTAGCAAAACAGGAGAACGTAAACAAATTGCCTTTGTGCAAAGTATACCAGAGTTTTTAACTGCACCAGAACCAATTACATGGAGTGCATTAGATATTGATGATGAAAGACAAGCAGTAGGAAGAAAAAAAGCAGAAAATCTAGAAATAGAATTAATATTCACAGAGGAACAATATGATGAATTAAAAGCATTAGAAAGTACTAATGCAAATGAATACTGGTTTATCCAACTACCAGAAGAAACAGCAGAACAAGCAGGAAAACCATTAACATGGAATTTCCAAGCTACTGTTCATGTTGGATTATCAGAATTAGCTTTAGATGATATGATAAAAGCTAAAATAACACTATATAGAAATACAGCTATTGAAGAAAGCAAAGGATTTCCCACAGCCTAGTCCTACTAAAATGAGTGCTAGGAGTAGGACAAAGAAAATAACTAGCACAGAAAATACAGAGGAGGCATAAAGCCTTCTCTCTTTTGCAAAGGAGAGAAAATAAAATGATATTAGAAACAAAGAAAAAAACAATTAATTTAGTATTTAAAATAAGGAAAATAGTCGACATTTCCAATGTTTTAAAAAATAAAGATTTTGAAGAAGCATTCACAAAAGCATATGCAGTTTGCGACTTAGATGCTTTAACAAAAATATTATATATATTAGCAGAAAATGAAAATGAAAGAAATGTATTTACAAGTTCAGAAGAAGTATACGACTTTTTAGATGATTACAGAAAAG
>CAQRYF010000041.1 GCA_948875265.1 uncultured Clostridia bacterium | reverse complement strand
TTACAAAATGTTGGCTAAATTAAAAAAAATAGTCATAACGGAATATTAGGACAATTATAGTACTTCTAATATTAGCAGGAGTAACAATAGCAATGTTAATGGGAAATAATGGAATATTAAGACAAGCTGGTGATGCAAAAGTAATGACAAATTTATCAAAAGTAGATGAAGCAATAAAACTATATAAAAGCAGTTTAAAAGTAAATAAAGTAGTAGATGAAGGAAGTACAGAAGAAGTAACAATTGATGATTTAATAAAAAATGTAGTATTAAAAGAATATGTAATAGAAGAAACATTAAGACCAATAGCAGTAGTAGAAGGATATGATAAATTAAATATATCAGATAAATTTGGAGAAGGATATAAAAATATAGAAGAAAAGACAATAGAAGGAGAAAGTACACCATATATAGGCACAGTAAATGAATTAAACAATGTATGTGCAATAGATTTAACAGATGGAACATTATATTATTTGGAAAGTGGAAAAGTATGGAGTATAGAAGGAAAAAAAGAAATAGCAAATAATTATGAAAGAGTAAATGCACAAGAAGGAGAATGGACATTCGATAGTACTACAAAAACGTTAACAGGGTATCTTGGAGATTTAACAGTAGCAAGAGGAGAACAAGAAGTAGGAGAAGTAAAAGTACCAAATTATTATAATGGAGAAAGAGTAAGTGCATTAGGAAATAGTGTTTTTGCAAGTAATACGAATTTAACAAAACTAACAATATCAAAAGGAATACAATCAATAAGAGATAATTGTTTTTATGGTTGTAGTAATTTAGTAGGAGATTTAATTATTCCTGATAGCATAAAAACAATAGGAAAATACTCTTTTAGAGAATGTACAGGATTAACTGGTAGTTTAGATCTAGGAGAAGTAGAAACAATAGGACAAGGAGCATTTCAACAATGTAGTAAATTAACAGGAGATTTAATAATACCAGATAGTGTAAAAAATTTAAAAAATGAAGTATTTTTTCGATGTTCAGGCTTTAAAGGAAGATTAAAAATAGGTAAAGGAATAGACAGAATAGAGTCTTTAACATTTAGTGGTTGTAGTGGATTAACAGGAAATTTAGAAATACCTGAAGGAATAAGTTCAATTGGAAATAGTGCATTTGGTGGATGTTCAAAACTAACAGGAGATTTAATAATTCCAAATAGCGTAACATCAATAGGAAGTAATGCATTTAATGGTTGTAGTTCATTAGATGGCCAGTTGAAAATTGGTGCAAATGTTGAAACAATTGGGGAAGCTGCATTTCAAGCATGCAGTAAATTAAAAGGAGAAGTAATAATACCAGATAGTGTCACTACAATGGGGAGATATGCATTTTTTCATGATAGTTCTTTGGAAAAAATATATATAGGAAAAGGACTGACTAAAATAGGTCAATGGAATTTTCTTGGATGTACCAGATGTAAGGAAGTCTATATTCCTCAAAATATAACGATTATAGATGATTCAGCTTTTTCGAATCTAGCAGCAGAGTCAATAATATATGTACAAAATAGTTCACAAGTAGAACTATTGGAAGGGAAATATACAGCAGATAATACAACAGTAATAGTTGATCCTAGTAAATTTGAATAAAATAAATATATAATAGTAGTGATAATATAAAAGGAAAGGTGAAAACTAATGAAAAAAGAACTATATCTAGATAGTGATACTGAAAACGTAGATATTTTAAAAAAAGAGCAAAGAGGAATTACATTAATAGCATTAGTTATTACAATAATTGTACTTTTAATTTTAGCGGGAGTAACAATTGCAATGTTAACAGGAGAAAATGGCATATTAACACAAGCAAATATAGCAAAAGAACAAATTGATGAAAAGAGTGCAGAAGAAGCAGTACAAATCGAAACAGCAGGTGCATTTGATGATAATGGTAAGTATAATAAAGATAAAGCAAAAGAAAATTTAGAAAAAAATTTAGGTATAATGGGAATAACAAATAATGGAGATATATTAAGAGTAACATATAAAGGATACGATTTTATAGTAGATTCAAATGGCAAAGTATTCGAAGGTAAATTTTTTGCTGAAGTAGAAAATAATTCATATGCAAATAAAAATATAACTATTGTAGATGATTATAATAATACATTTATGTTGCCAGAAGGATTTAAGGTAATAGTAGATGGTACAACAAATAATGCTAATACCGTAAATAAGGGAATAGTAATAGAAGATAATAAAGGGAACCAATTTGTATGGGTACCAGTAGGAACAATAAATACGGATACAAGTGGAACAACAGAGACAATAGAACTTGGAAGGTATAGTTTTGATAGTAATGGAATAGCAAGCAAATTAAAAAATGATTCTTATACAGAAAATACTAAGATGGAAATAGGAAAAAGTAGTTATGGAAATGCAATAGCAAAAGATATAGAAAATTTTATAAAGAGTGCAAATGCTAATTATGGATATTATATAGGAAGATATGAAGCAGGAAATAACAATTCAGAACTAGTATGTAAATCTGAGCAATTAGTATATAATAATGTGACACAATCAAAAGCTGCTGAATTAGCGAGAGGAATGTATCTAGGAAAAACATATGAAAGTGATTTAATAAATAGTTATGCATGGGATACAGCAATAGTATTCATACAAAAGTGTTCAGAAAATAAGAACTATTCAAAACAAGGTAAAAGTGGAAATTCAATAAGAAAAACAGGAGAATCAAATGATATTGAATGTAATATAATTGATATGTCATTAAATGCCTATGAGTGGTCAACAGAAACTCACAGTAATTCTGACACTCCTTGTGTTTATAGAGGTGGTTATTATTTTTATCATCCTAGTGGTAATACTAGTACGCGTGATGCTATAGAATTGACATTTTCTTATTCTACCATATCTTTCCGACCAATTTTATATGAGAATGTTTAAAAAGCAAGATTATGCAAACAAAAAACGTACTAGGTCAGGTTTTAAATGTCGAATAATTTGCCAAGAAATGCTAGAAATTGCGATGAAAAGTTGCAAAATTTGGCATTTTTTAATTCTAAATTATTAATAAAATGGAAAACAAAGAAATAATATAAGAGGAATAGCACATATAAAATTTGAAAAAATGTGATATATTATAAAAAATTATTTGACAAATAAAATTATTTAATAGATAATATATGTATGAATTTTTACGATAAGAAAAAAGCTAAAAAGTAAGCTCAAAAATACGAAGGAGGAAAATAAAAATGTACGTATTCAATAGAATTACGGTCAATCCACAATTACCAAAGAGAATAGAAAAATTGTCAGAAATTTCAAATAATTTATGGTGGTCTTGGAACACAGAATTTTTAAGACTATTTCAAGAAATAGATAGAGATTTATGGGAACAATCAAATAAAAATCCAGTAAAATTTTTAAAGCATGTATCACAAGAAAGATTAGAAAAGATGTCAAAGGATACAGCTTTTTTAAAGAAATATGATAAGATAGTAAATGACTTTGATGGATATATGAATAGTAAAAATACATGGTTTGCAAACCAATATCCAGAAAATAAAAAAGATTTAATTGCATATTTTTCAGCTGAATATGGTTTGGATGAAACTATACCAATTTATTCAGGTGGGCTTGGAATTTTATCTGGTGATCATTTAAAATCAGCAAGTGATTTAGGAATTCCATTAGTAGCAGTAGGTTTATTATATAAGAATGGATATTTTAATCAAAAAATAAATGGATATGGTCAGCAAGAAACTGAATATAAAAATATAGATTTATATGATTTACCAATAAATCCAGTAAAAGATGAAAAAGGAGAAGATTTAACAATATATGTTAAATTTCCAAAAAGAAGATTATATTTAAAAGTATGGCAAATTAATGTTGGTAGAATAAAACTATATTTATTAGATTCTGACATAGATAAAAATAATGAAGAAGATAGAGATGTTACTTTACGTTTATATGGTGGAAACCAAGAAATGAGAATTAGACAAGAAATCGTTCTAGGTATGGCAGGTGTTAATTTATTAACAAATGCATTAAAGTTAAATCCAACTGTATATCATATGAATGAAGGACATTCAGCATTTCTAAATCTAGAAATTATAAAAAATATAATAAAAGAAAAACAAGTATCTTTTGAAGTTGCAAAAGACATAGCAAGCTCAAAAACAGTATTTACAACACATACACCTGTACCAGCAGGAAATGATATATTCCCAACATCATTAGTAGAAAAATACTTTAAAGATTTTTGGCCAAGATTAGGATTGTCAAGAGAGGAATTTTTAAAACTTGGAATGAAACCTTGTGAAGAACTAGAGGAAGGATTTAATATGGGAATCCTAGCTCTTAAAATTGCAGGAAAGAAAAATGGAGTAAGTAAATTACATGGAGCGGTTTCAAGAGAATTATTTGGAGAAGTATGGCCAAATATTGCTGCTAATGAATCTCCTATAGAATATGTAACAAATGGTATACACACATGTTCATGGCTTTCACCTAAAATGAAAGAATTATATAATAAATATTTAATTCCATATTGGCAAGATAATATGCATCAAGATCATGTATGGGAAAAGATAAAGAATATACCAGATGAACAGTTATGGGATGTACATAATCAAAGAAAATTAAAATTGTTAAAATTAGTAAAAGAAAATACTACTAATAGGCTAAGAAGATCTGGATATAGCTATGAAGAGATAAATGAAATAGTATCAAAACTAAATCCAGATGCATTAACAATAGGATTTGCAAGAAGATTTGCAACATATAAAAGAGCAACATTAATATTTAAAGATATTGAAAGAATGACACAAATATTAAATAATAGTGATAAACCAGTTCAATTAATATTTGCAGGTAAAGCACACCCAGCAGATAAAGAAGGACAAGACTTAATAAAATACATACATGAAATATCAATGATGCCACAATTTAAAGGGAAAATATTCCTACTTGAAAATTATAATATTGCAATGTCAAGATATTTAATTAGTGGTGTAGACGTATGGCTTAATAATCCAAGAAGACCAATGGAAGCATCAGGAACAAGTGGACAAAAAGCATCTGTAAATGGAGTTATTAATTTTAGTGTACTAGATGGATGGTGGGCTGAAGGATATACTCAAAATAATGGATGGACAATAGGAACAAATGCAGAGTATAATTCTTATGAAGAGCAAGATTTAGCAGATAGTCAAAGTATGTATAATACATTAGAGTCAAAAATAATACCAGCATATTATGAAAAAGATAGAAAGGGATTATCAAAAAAATGGTTAGAATTAATGAAAAATTCAATTATCACAACAGGAGGAAAATATAGCACTGCAAGGATGTTAGTAGATTATACAAATCAGTTATATATACCACTTTGTAATCTAACTAAAAAATATTATGAAGATATTGATAATGTAGCAGCATATAATTCTTGGAAAAAAGACTTATATATGAATTGGAAAGACATAAAAATAACACAGGTAAATAACTTAGATGATATAACTATAGATGCAGGTAACAATATAGAAGTAGCATGTGAAATAGAACTTCCAAATATTGATATAAAAAATGTAACAGTAGAAGCATATTATGGAAAAATATTAGATAATGGTGTTGTAGAAAATGTGAGTATTATACCAATGAAATTAACGGATTCAGATGAAGAAAATAAGAAATTTTATTTTACTTCAAAAATAGAATTAACTACAGGGGGAAACTATGGTTATACATTTAGAGTAATGCCAAAACATGAGATGTTATTAGAACCAGCAAACTTAAATTTAGTGAAATGGATAACAAAATAATAATAAATGAAAGTCACATAGAAATGTTATAATGTGACTTTTTTGTCTTTATAATACTGCACCAAGTATTAAAATACCAATATTATCATTGTAAATTTCAGAAAATTGGGATATAGGAAGAGGACTTTCTCCAATACCTGCTTCAATTGTATATCCGAGGGCGGTTAAAATCTTGAATAAACCAATCTTTATACCCTGCAAAACTAGAGTTATAAGCAACATTAGTTAAGTTATATCCACTGACTTTTGCAAATTGTGTGCCAATGTAAAAACCTCTAGGAGGGTTAAAGTTTTGAAAATTCCAATAAATTTCTTTACCTTGTGTATGATAAGCGATAACTAACCCAAAATTATGAGAAAGTGTAAAATTATAAATTGCTAAACTTTCAGGCTCAGTTAAAGGACCGAAATCCAACAAAGTCACGAGGACTTGGTCCGAGTAAAACCTTGTGAATATTTTATTTCCCTAGCTTGTTCCCATCCGAGCTGGGAATTGTAAATTTAAATCTACACCTGTGGTATTTAAAATATACCAACCACCTATAGAAAAAGGTACATGATGAGTAGGGGCGAGCATTGCTCGTCCGAAAGCAGTAAAAGGTATTTGTGCTAAATAAAGATAATATCCATATTGAAGTAGAGAAAGAAAATAAAATTTTATATAATATCATAAAAGAATGTAATTAAAATTTTGAAAAATTAATAAAATATGCTAGAGAAACAAATAATAAAAAAGCATTAGATAAATTATTAAAATTTAAAAAGTGAAAATTATTTATTAAAACAATTGATTTTAAGATAAAATAATGATAAAATATTGATAATGATTATGAAAGAGAGTGTGAATTATGATTAATATTAGACCAGTATCAGATTTAAGAAATAAATATCCAGAAATAGAGGACTTAGTTTTAAAAGAAGATGAAGCAGTTTATTTGACCAAAAATGGATATGGTTCAATGGTAGTTTTAAGTTTAGAAAAATATGCAGAAATGCTGAAAGTTTTAGATGCAGAAAAAGCTTTAGAGGCTAGATTTGGAGTAATGGATATTGATAAAGCCTTAGAAGAAGCAGAGGAAGAGGCTAACAATCCTAATACTAAATGCTACTCTCATAAAGAAATGAAACAAATGGCAAGGAGGATAATTGATGGCAAATAAAAAATGCGAAATAAAATATCTTCCAACATTTATTTCACAATTTAATAATATTTTGTATTACATTACGTATGAACTTAAAAATAAAATAGCAGCAGATAATTTTTATAATGAAGTAGTGAAACAAATTGAGATAAGAAGCGAAGCTCCAGAATCGTACGAAGTTTTTAAAACAATTAAAAATGGAGAAATAAAATATTATAAAATAAATGTAAAAAATTATACAATATTTTATGTTGTAAAAAACAATATAATGGAAATAAGAAGAATATATTATAGTCAAAGAAATTTTGATAATTTAATATAAAATAGAATTGTATACAAAAAGAAAAAATAAAATTTTATGCTAATATAAGAAAAAATATAGCAATATCGGAGGAATATAATGTATTATTCAGAAATGAAACAAGCAGTAGAACTTCTATCAAATGAATGGAATTTAGGTAAAAAGGAATGTAGTGCAATAGGTAATAGTTGTGCTTGGATATATTTATTTACAATTTTAGAAGAAAGCGAAAAAATTGTTAGTTACAAAGATGGAAGAAAATTAGTCGGATTTTGTGGATATTCAAGAAATAACTCAAAAAAACATTTATTTAAAAAGAAATTTTACACAATTGTTAAAAATAAATTATACAAAAGTAAAAATATTAAAGATTTAAATGCATTAAAACAATATGAAAACAATTACGAATATCTGCCAAAAGAATTAGAAAATTATTTTGATGGAGAAGTTTCTATATTGTTAGTTGATAAAAATTATAGAGGAAAAAGCATTGGAAAAAAATTATTATTTGAAGTATTTGACCTAGCAAAAAAAGACAATATGAAAAATTTACAAATATTAACAGATGAATCATGTAATTTTAAATTTTATGAAAATTGTGGATGTAAAAAAATTTATGAAGCTATAGTTAAAAATCAAGAATATAGTAAATTAGGAAATATATCAAGCGAAAAAGCATTTATTTACGAAAAAACTTTAATATAAATCAATTACATAAATTAATAACATCAAAAAGATCTAATATGTGAAAACATATATTAGGTCTTTTTTGTTTGCAATATAAATAGCACTATTTCCAAATACACTTAACTTAAGTGTCATAACAAGCGATTTTCTTTAATATTCTGTATTAAAAGGATTTAATGAAAAAATAAAAAGGAGCTGATGTCAATGTGAACAAGGATAAAAAAGAAACAAAGGTAGATAAACTAGAATTTAATACATATTGTATTTTTACAGAAGAAAAACAGGAAGTTAAAGAAACAATAGGATTAATTTTTAAAGATTATATAGAAGATTTTAAATTAGAAAAAAAGTAATTATTATAAAGTATTTGCAAAATTATTTTGAGCACGTTACAATTTATATGTAGATGATTACAGATAGGAGGTTAAATGCTAAAATTAAATAGTCAACAATTTAAAGTACGGAATTTATATAAGACTATCTAGAGAAGATGGCGACAAACAGGAAAGCGAAAGTATCGGTAATCAAAGAAATATTTTGCAAAGATATGTAAAGGAGAACAATTTAACGCAAGTTAAAGAATACGTTGATGATGGTATTTCTGGAACTACATTTGATAGACCTGGATTCAATAAAATGCTACAAGATATTGAAAACAGAACAATTAATATGGTAATAACAAAAGATCTATCAAGACTTGGAAGGGACTATATTAAAACAGGACATTACATAGAAAATTACTTTCCACAAAACAATATAAGGTATGTTGCAATAACAGATGGAATAGATACCTATATTGATAGCACAAATAACGATATAACACCTTTTAAAGCAATTATGAATGACTATTATGCTAAAGATATATCAAAGAAAATTAGAAGTGTCTATAAGGAAAAACAAAAACAAGGAGAATATATTTGTAGTATTCCAGCATATCGGATATAAAAAAAGTCCTAATATTAAGAATAAGTTAATTGTAGATGAAAAAGTAAAACAAATTGTAAAGAAAATATTTAACATGTATGCAAATGGACATGGAAGTACAGAAATAGTAAATTACTTAAATAATAACAAATACCTATCTCCAACAGGATATAGAAAAACAGGAGTTATACAAGAAAAAAATAAAACAAAATATGAATGGAATGAAGTTACCTTATGTAATATACTAAAAAATGAAGTATATATTGGAAATACAATTCAAAATAAGAAAACTGTTGTGTCATACAAAGTACATAAAATAAGAACTGTTGAAAAAGAAAATCAAATAAGAGTAGATGGTACACATGAACCAATTATAGACAAGGACACGTTTGAGAAAGTACAATGTATTCTTGAAAAAAGAGGAACAAATACAAAACTAAAATATGATTACTTATTAAGAGGATTACTTTACTGTTATCATTGCAAAAGAAAATTACAAATTGTACAAAAAAAGAACTCAAAAAGAAATAGCACAGCACATCCATATATAACATGTAGTAACTATAAAAAAATAGGTTGTTACCCATTAAATATTAACTACAAAAAATTTGAAGAACATATTATTTATATTGTAAAAAAGATATGTAGAATATATGCAGATAAAGAGATTTTCTATAGTGTTTATGAAAAATATCAAAATAAAACACTTGATATTCAAGATGGATACAAAAAGAAACTACAACAGATTGATAAGGCAATATTCGATATAAATAACAATTTAGATAAGATGTATATGGATAAATTACAAAGCATAATACTCGAAGAAGATTACATTAGAGTATCACAAAAATTTATATTTGAGAGAACTAATCTAATGCAACAAAAAGAAGAATTAGAACAAAAACTAATTGAAACACAAGAAAAAATAAACAAGGAAAATAAAACAAAAGAAGAAAAGGAATTAGATAAATTAATAGAGGAATTTTTAAAATTAGAGCAAATAGATAAAATATATTTATATCGTTTAATCAACAAAATTGAAATTGATAAAGATAAAAATGTATATATATATTTTAATTTTTCAAAATTAAATTCTATTACTCAGGGATTAGATGAACATATAAAAATAGAATTACTAATTAATGACAATAATAAATGTATAGCTATGACAAATTAATATATGTCATAGCTAAATAAATTTATAAGGAAATTGGATTATAAATACTTGCAATATTACCAATTTGTTCACCAGTTGATAAAATAATAGGATAATAATTGTTTTTTGCCATCCATTCATAAACCTCATAAGAATGATTACAACTCATAGTGTAAGCATCTTTTAAAAATTCCCTCAATATCGGATTAGTAGCATCCATTGAAGAAATTGCATATTCTTTACCAGCTCTTTTTAATGTTAAGAAATAAGATAAAGCAATTTCTCTATCTGTCAAATTTGTAACATTTGTATTTACAGTTATAGGTTGAGCAGATTTAGATTGATTAATATTTTCTGAGAAAATAGAAGTATTAAGTTTAGGAACATTTAATTTACCTGAAGCTGTATCCACATTTTTTACAAACTCTACTTTTCGATTATAATCCTCAACATGTATTGGAAAATGAGTGCATAATAAAGATTTTAATTCTTCATTAGTTACTTGATTTTTAAATAGTGACATACATGTAATTGTGTTGACACAACTAGTAATTAATTCATTTAAATAACTTAATTCACATATTGTTAATTTCATAAAAACACCTCCAAATTATAAAAAATATTATAACCATATGTAAAAAATATATGCAGATAAAAGTATATTCACATAAATTAATCATTTAGAATATAAATAATAGAGGTGACTAACTATAAAAAGTCAATAGATAATTAAAAGTTTTTTAAAAAAGAAAATTAGAGCATAACAAATAGACTTTTAAAATATATTTTTTTAAAAGCCTGTAAATAGATATATAAAGTAGATAATCACTACATTTAACTACTTTAATTTAGAAGAATCAAAAGGTATGTCAGAAGTTTCAAGTTTGTAAATAACTCTAACTAATTTCTTAGCAACATGAGATAATGCAACTCTATAGGCTTTACCTTCATTACGTTTTTTGTAATAGTAAACAGTAAAAATAGGTTCATGCATAAATACAAAATCAGCAGCATTCATAATAGAAGCTCTTAAATGTGGGGAACCTCGTTTTACCATTTTACCATGCTAAATATATTATATAAAATTTTAAGAGAAAGGAGAAATAATCCAATCATTTATATAATAATTTAATAATTGGATTATACGTGAAAAAAATGAATTATGAATATTATACATCAAATAATAATGGAAAAGATGACTATGGGCTAAAATACATAAATAATCATGGATATGGAATGATATGTAAAGACTATAAACTAGAATTTCCACCACAGCATCAAGATACCCAACCTGGAATGGAATATTTAATGAGACCAAGACCAATATTTAATAACCCATATTATAGGGCATCTGGAAAGTTAATTGGTAAAGTAGCAATTATAACAGGAGGAGATTCTGGAATAGGAAGAGCTGTTGCAGTTGGATTTGCAAAAGAAGGAGCCAATGTTGTAATTGTATATTATAATGAAGATAAAGATGCAGAAGAAACTAAAGAATTTATTGAGCAATTAGGTAGAAGATGTTTATTAATTGCTGGAGATATAAAAGACACTAATTTTTGTGATAAAATTGTAGAAGAAACAATGAATAACTTTGGTAAAATTGATATTTTAGTTAATAATGCAGGTGTTCAATATCAACAAAAAAGTTTATTAGATATAACAGATGAACAATTTGACTTAACAATGAAAACAAATATATATTCAATGTTTTATTTAACAAAAAGATTATTGAAATATATGTTACCAGGTGCAAGTATCATAAATGTAACTTCAATAACTACATTTAAAGGAGAACCAGAATTAATAGATTATGTTACAAGTAAAGGTGCAATAGTAGGATTTACAAGATCTCTAGCAACAAATTTAGCAGATAAAAATATAAGAGTAAATGCTGTATCGCCAGGAGTATTTTGGACACCATTACAGCCTGCTTGTTGGGAAGCAGAAAAAATACCTACATTAGGTTCAGATGCACCAATGGGAAGAGCAGGTCATCCATATGAAATAGCACCATTATTTATTTACTTAGCAAGTGAGGATTCATCTTATGTTACAGGTCAAGTAATGCATATTAATGGAGGGGAGTATAAAGGTTAGAGATTATTAATATTCGAAAATAATAAAATAAGTAAAGTGATAGAGTTATGTATTTACAGTAATTTGAAAATGGTTGGTATTTTTAAAAATCTACACCATTAAAGTTTGCTTTCCAACCAGAAGGAAAAGAGATATTAGGGAAATTGTCTGAAATATTTTTAAAAGAGTTATAAATACTAGAATTTGTGTCATAATATCCTGTGACCAAATCTACACCATCAGGATTAACCATAGGCATTATATAAATTGAAGTGTTATTAAAAATATTTCTAATATTATAACCAAGAATAGTACTATTACTTGTATAGGCTCTGCAATAATCTTCAATAAACTTCATTAATAATACTGTTGTAATCCATTCATTAGCATGAATAGAACCTGAGTAGAATACTTGTTTTGAACCATGTCCAAGTCTAATTACAGGGATATATTTTCCTAAAACACTATAACCCGTATTTTGAACTTGTAAAAAAGGATATTTAATATTTAATTCATACAAATCAGAAACCATAATTTCATAAGTATAATTAATATTGGTTTGAACTATTGGTCCAGAAGAACCTAAATTTAATAATTCCATAAAATCACCTAAAATATTATATTATAACAATATATATTTTGTTACAAAATACAATAAAACTAGTATTATATATTGATAAAACTAATAGAATATAGTATAATAAATAAGTACATGGGGATGTAATGGTTTCGACATTGCACCAGAAGTATAGATAGCAAGTAGTGGATTCTCGTTGGCCACTTAAAAAACGAGAAAATAAAGATAAACGCTGATAAACAAGAATTAGCATTAGCTGCCTAATTGCAGCTACGCTTTACTTTAATATCCCACATATTATTGTAAAGTGTCATAAACAGTGGGAAACAAAACTATCTTTGCTTTTAAGATAGTGGGTATTCAAAAAAGCCATATTATATTTTATCCTGTTTATCGGAGGGAATATAATGAATAAAAAAGATAAACTAAACTTGTAGAAATTTATATGGAAAGTGTTATGGACAGGAGTTCGACTCTCCTCATCTCCACCAGCAAATGAGACAGTAGGGACAGGGCTTATTTGTCTCAAAATATAAAATGCGGGTATAATTTAGTGGTAGAATGCCATGCTTCCGACCTGGTCGCGCGAGTTCGATTCTCGCTACCCGCTCCAATAAGTAAAATCGTCGCACCAGACGAAAGTATTGAAAAATCAACTGTAAAAGGTTGATTTTTTTGTCGCCTTTATCTTGAAAAAGGAAGGATGGTGTGGTATGATTTACATTGTAAAGAAGAAAAACAAGATTAAAAGGACAATTAAAATTATATAGAAAAAGCTTAATTGTTTACTATGTTTCTTTAGTTGGATTAGATGCACTTGCATATTTATTTACTAAAAACTTAACATTATTATTTGTTGCAACTATAATATCTTGGCTTATATCAATTATATATATGTTATATAATTTGAAATTAAAGTTTGAATTTCCAAATAAAGAGTCTTTAAAAAATGTCATTAAATATGGTTTTGCATATTCTTCTGAGAGGCTATTATCTAGAATATTTTTATTATTATATGGTGTAGTTGCAAGTCATATGGGAACTGAAAATTATGGAATACATACGATTTGTTATTCTGTATGTCTAACTTTAGAAATTATTACAAATGCATATCAAGCCACTCTAATGATTAAAGTTCCAGAAGGCAAAACATATGAAGAACAATATAATAATTGTATGAATATGAGAAACAAGTGCTTTCCTTTAATTATTACATTAAACTTTGTATTTGCATTTATCTATTTGATAATATCACATGGTAGCTTGCCATTGCATAAATGTTTTCCATATATTATATGCTATTCACTTGGTGTATTCGGACTATATCCATATGAAACATATAAAACATTATGCATTACACAAGGAAAATCATTTATATTACTTATAGGCTCTACTATTGGTGTAATAATAAGATTTTTAATATGTTTATTATTTATAAATACTTCTTTTGCATTGTTTGTATTTGGAATAGTAAACTTTATTGATTTCTATTCTAGAAGTATAGTTTATAGAATAGTTTTGTCTAAATTATATAAGAAAGAAAATCTATCTATAAGAAGAAATGGAGATGAAACATTAAATGTATGATTATGTATTACAATATGGTTTTGATAAAGAAACGCAAGATTATATTCAAAGTATAAAAGACACTTTAAAGTCAAATAATGTTGTAGATAGAGAAAGAAAGTGGCTACCTCATATAACTATTGATTTATATGATTGTAAAAACAAAAATGAATTTATAGAAAAACTAGACCAGATAATTCAAAATATAAGTAGTTTTAATATTGAATTTAGAAATCTAAATGATTTTGATAATGAAACATTATACATAGAGCCATATAATAAAAATAACTTAATGAATCTGAAATCTATATTTGATGAAGAATTAAAATCATATAGATTAGAGAGAAGATTAAAGAGAATTTATAGACCTCACGTTACTCTTTGTACAAATAACGATTTATCTATTGCATATAAACTTGCAAATAAAGAATTTTTTAGCTTTAATGGAACAATTAAGTATATATGGTGTTATAATCAAGATATGAAATTGATAAAAGAGTATGTTTTGAACGAGATATAGAATATTATATACTTGGATATTTTTACTGATTTTATGGAGAAATTTACAGAAAAATCTTGATTTATTACAGAAAATATGGTATAAATATATTGAGTGGTACTCAAGAAACTTTCGAAGCCTTGAGTCATTTTTTATATAATTTGGAGGTAACATTGAAAGAATATAAGACTAATGAACAATTAATTGAATATTTAATATCCAAAAATGTGATTATAGAAAATAAAGCGAAGGCATTAAGAAATTTAGAAAAATACTCATATTATTCTATTATTAATGGCTATAAAAGTGTTTTTAAAGATGAAAATAATAATTATAAATCTAATGTTACTTTTGAAGAAATATTTGCTCTATATGAGTTTGATAAAAACATAAAGGCTATATTTTTAAAATTTACTTTAGAAATAGAAATTATAATAAAATCACTTATGGCAAATACTTTAGCTGAAAAATATGGTGTCCAAGATTACTTGAATATAGAGAACTTTGATGAAAATGCTAATAAAGATTTTAAAAAGAATTTAATTGAAAATATTAATAAAGAGATAGATGACAACTATAATAAACATACAGCAATTAAACATTATAAAGATACATATAATTTTATTCCACCTTTTGTATTAACTAAAATCTTAACATTTGGTGTTATTAGTAGATACTATGGATTACTTAAACAAAATGATAGACAAGATATAAGTAAATATTTTAAAATTTCTGACAAGCTATTAAAGCAAATACTTGTAAATTTAACAATGATAAGAAATATATCTGCACACTCAGATAGACTATTCTGTTATCGTAACAAATATTATATTAGTTTCAAAAATATAGATAAAAACTATAAAAGAGATGGTAATTTTACAAATATATATATGATTATAGAATGTATGAAAGTTTTGTTAGATGAAGATAAGTTTAAGGAATTTGAAAATTTATTTTATGCAGAAGTTGATAAACTAAAAGAAAGCTTACATTCAATTGATATAAATGATATATTAAGAATAATGGGATTTAATGTATAAAAAATATAAATTTATAATATAATATT
>CAQRYF010000040.1 GCA_948875265.1 uncultured Clostridia bacterium | reverse complement strand
TGTATTTTGCTGTTCTTTCATCCCACTTTAAATAGCTATTTCTGTTTATTTCTCTTGATATTACTGACTTATCTCTTCCTAGTTCTTCAGCTATTTTGGTTATTGTTATTCTTTTTCTACTTCTTAATTTTTCTTCTATTTTTACTCTTTCTTCGTATGTTAATCTTGATTTTATTTCTCTTTTCTCTTTATTTTCTGCTTCTATTATGTTACAATTAATTCGACACATATATTAACCTCCTAATGTTTTGTTTCGTCACTTAACATTATATATTAGGTTTCTATATGTGTCTATTTTTTTCTACATATTTTGTTGCATTAATTTTTTGAATCGGGTAATTTTTTTAGAAAAGAATTCCAATAAAGCCAATTAAACCAAAGACAATAAAAATAATATTTGACAATATTTCAACAAAATTTTGATTTAATTTATTTCCTAAAATCTTTCCAAAAAATAGAGCAATTGAGTTGCTAGCAACCATACCACTAATAGAACCCATAATTAAAGAAATCTTATAATTAGGATATTGTAACCCAAGCCCTAAAGAGGCTAAAAACGTCTTATCCCCAAGTTCACCAATTATAATACTAAAAGCGACTATGAAAATATAGCTAAATCTAATATTAGAAAGTTTATTAAGAAAAGAGGATTTATTTCTATCTTCACTTTTTGGAATAAACCCAATAATTCCAAATAATAAGAAAGAAGTATATGTGAGTATTTTAGAATAGAAAATAAAAGTAGGATTTTCTATAGATCCAATACTACTGCCAAAAAGAATAGCTAATCCATGGCTAAAAAAGGTACCTATAGCAACTCCTAATAAAATATTCATTGCTTTATCTTTTGAAGAAAAAGATAAAACTAAAAGTTGTGTTTTATCTCCCAGTTCAGATAAAAAAACAAGCATAAAAGTAATTAAGAAAGGATAGATAAAATCCATTTTAAAACCTCGTTTCTTATTTTAGACTACAAATTTTAATTTTAATAAATGTATTTTATATAATTCATAATATTCGGTAATTTATGGATTATGTCATAGATAAAAGGAAAAATTAAAAGACATTTTATAAATAGATATAAATGTCCCATTAAGAAACGTCCCCAATAGGACACTAGGACACAATGTGAATTTTTTGTGAATTGCTTTACTTTATAATGATAAAATGATAGTATGTTTATCAGTTAATAGTTTGATTGAATAAAAAGGAGGAATTTTTTGTGATAGAGTTAAAAAATGTTACAAAAAAGTATGGAAAGGCTATAGCCGTAGAAGATATTAGCTTTACCATTAATGATGGGGAGATAGTAGGACTACTTGGACCTAATGGTGCAGGAAAAAGTACAACTATGAATATTATTACGGGTTTTATAGAACAAACTAGTGGTGATGTGATAGTAGATGGATATGACATGTTAAAAAGACCTAAAAAGGCTAAAAAAGAGATTGGCTATATGCCAGAGGGAGTACCTCTTTATACAGATTTAACAGTTAGAGAATTTGTAACATATATGGCAGAGATAAAAAATGTGAATAGGAAAGAAAGAAAACAAAAAGTTAAAGAGATTATTGAACAAACAGGTTTGAAAGATGTTGAGAGTAAACTAATTAAAAACTTGTCTAGGGGTTATAAACAAAGAGTTAGTATGGCAGGAGCTTTAGTGGGAGAACCTAAAATATTAATTTTAGATGAACCAACAGTTGGGCTTGATCCAAAACAAATCACAGAAATAAGGAATTTAATAAAGGAATTAGGCAAAACACATACTATTATTTTAAGTTCTCATATATTATCAGAAGTTAGTCAAATTTGTAACAAGGTGATTATTATAAATAAAGGGAAAATAGTTGCAATTGATACACCAGAGAATTTAGAAAATAAGGTTACTAATAATAATTGTATATATGTAACTATAGAAGATTCACAAAACAAAATTGAAACTATAAAAGATAAGATACAAGACATTAAAAAAATAAAACTAATTACAAAAAATGATGATGGAACAACTCAATATATGATTGAAGCAAATGGAGAAGTGGATTTAAGAAAGACTATTTTTGCTGAATTTGCAAAAGAAGATATAACGATATTTGAAATGAAAAAAGCAGATAGCTCATTAGAAGATGCTTTTATGAAGTTAATTGAAGGAGGTAATAAATAATGTGGGCAGTTGTAAAAAAAGAATTTAAATCATATTTTCTTTCACCAGTTGGATATGTATTTATAGGATTGTTTTTAATAATGTTTAGTATATTTTTTTATACAGATGTGTTCAATTATAGCAGTACAAATTTTGAATACATATTTTATTCAGGAGCTACAATATTAACATTTATAATTCCAATTCTTACAATGAGATCTATAGCAGAAGAGAGAAAAACAGGAACAGAGCAATTATTGCTTACATCTCCACTTAGTATAACAAAAGTGGTTTTAGGTAAGTTTATTGCAGCAACATTAATTGTAGTTATAACTGAAATTTGTACCTTAATGTATTTTGGAATATTAAGCTTCTTTGGAACTCCACATATTACAACAGCTTTAATAACATTGTTAGGGTTTTTACTATTAGCAATGTCATACATATCATTTGGAATACTTGCTTCAAGTATTACTGAAAATCAAATAATAGCAGGGGTAATAACTATAGGATTTTTTATATTAACATGGTTTTTACCACAATTTAGTAGTATATTTACAAACTTTTCATTAATTAATATGTTTACTAAATTCCCATCAGGCCAAATTGATATAGCAGATACAGTAACATTTTTAGCATTTACAGTAATGTGTATTTTGCTTACAATAATAATTATGCAAAGAAGAAAAAGTGTAAGATAGGAGGGGATAGAGAGTGAAGGAAAAAGTTAAAAAAGAGAAAAAAGAAAATAAAACAAGTAAGTTTGTTGAAATAATAAAGAAGAAATGGTTAATTAATGGAACTAAAACTTTTATATTAATAGCAGTTATAATAGCGATATTTATTCTTATAAATCTTGGAATGCAAAAATTAGAGTTAACACCTATAGATTTTAGTCAAGAAAAACTGTATACTTTGACAGATGAAAGTAAAGATAGAGTTAAAAATATTGATAAAGATGTAAATGTGTATTTCATAGGATATACAGATGATAATACTAATTTAGATTTAGCAAAACAATATAAAAAGGTGAACGAGAAAATCAATGTAGAAGCGGTTGATATTAATAACAGACCTGATTTAGCTACTAAATATGGAATAGAAAGTGGAACTGAAGGGATAATAGTTGAATGTGGAGATAAATCAAAGGTATTAACAGAAAATGATTTAGTAACATATGACACATCAACATATGAAACAATAAGTATTGCAGAAGAGAAATTAACAAGTGCAATTATTTCAGTGACATCTAATAAAGTACCAAAAGTATATTTCCTTGAAGGATACAGTGAATTCTCTTTGAATGGAAATATGAATTATTTAAATATGTATTTAGCAAATGAAATTAATGAAATAGAAACATTAAATATTTTATCTACAGGAAAAATACCAGAAGATTGTGATACACTAGTTATAACAACACCATCTAAGGATTTTGATGATGTTGCAACAAATTCAATTATTGATTATATTAATTCAGGAAAAAATATATTATGGTTAAATGCAGCAGTAACTAAACAAGTAGATATGCCAAATGTAAATAAAATATTATCATTATATGGAGTGAATCCATTTAATATAGGAATAATAAGAGAGACAGACTCGTCTAAAATGGTAAGCGATTCACCAGATTTAATAATTCCAGAAATTAAAGATACAACTGTTACAAAAGATTTACACAATACAACAGGTGTAATATTTGTAAATGCAACAAAGATTAATATAGATACAGATAAATTAGAAGAATTAAAAGTAGACCAAACAGATTTACTAGTAACTAGTGAAGATTCATATTTTAGAACGAATTTTAATAATCAATCATCTTCAGCTACAGAAGATGAAGAAAAAGGAACATTTGTAGTAGGAACTCAATTAGATAAAACAATAAAAGAGGAAAATGAAGAAACTGGAGAAAAAGCAATAGTATCAAAATTGATAATATATGGAGAAAATTATTTTATATCAGATTATCAATTAAGCCAAAATTCACAATATGGAGCAATACAATTAGCTTATAATAAAGATTTACCACTAAATTCAATATCATATTTAGTAGATAGAGAAGAAGATATTACAGCAAGAAAGAATACAGGAACAATAACATATACAGCAACAGAAGAACAAGATACAATAATAAGGGTTGTTATATTTGTAGTTCCAGTATTAATAATCATAGCAGGAGTGGTTATTTGGCAAATTAGAAGAAGAAAAAAATAGAATAAAAACATAAAAACCCCATAAAATAATATGGGGTTTTTATATGAATATTTTAAAAGTAGTATTTGTTATAATTGGAACATTGATAGGAGCAGGATTTGCTTCTGGTCAAGAAATGTATCTATTCTTTTTTTCATATGGATTAAAAGGATTATTTGGTATACTTATTTCAAGTATAGCAATAGGGGTTGTCATATACAAAACATTAATAATTATAAAAAAATATGAAACAAGGAACTATAAAAATTTTTTAGATATATTAATTAAGAAAAAGAGTAAGAATGAATATTTTAATATAAAATCTATTATTAATTTAGTAATAAACATATTTATTTTAATAACATTTTTTATAATGATAGCTGGATTTGGTGCATATTTTGAACAGGAATTTGGAATAAATAGTATGTTAGGAAGTAGCATTTTAGCCATATTATGCTTTATAATATTTATTACAAGTACAAAGGGAGTAATAAAAGTAAATGAATTTATAATTCCGATACTAATTACATCGATGATTATTATTGGTATTATAAATATTAAAGATATCAATATATACAAATTAGATCATTATCTAGTTCAAATAAATAATGGCAGTTCACTTATAAGTGGATTATTGTATGCTAGTTATAATAGTATTCTTTTGATTCCAGTATTAATAACTTTAAAAGATTTTATAAAAACAAGAAAACAAATAGCATGGATATCTATAATAAGTGTAATAATTATAATAATTCTATCAATTATGGTATTTTTGTTATTAATAAGAGTTGATGTAGATATAACTAAATTAGAAATGCCAGCAGTTTATGTTGTATCAAATATGGTAAAAGGATTAAGAGCATTTTATGGAATGATTATTTTAGGATCAATATTTACGACAGCAATATCACTTGGAACAAGTTTTTTACAAAATGTAACTAGAAATAAAAAAAGTTATACACAAATTGCTGTAATAATGTGCATAATTTCTGTTATAGTATCAAAAGTTGGCTTTTCAAATTTAATAAATTTATTATATCCTATTTTCGGATATTTAGGATTACTTCAGATAATAAAAATAATAGTTTTATTTTAATTTTAAAAAGTATAAATAACAAAAAGTTTATTTTTTATTATTTATACTTTTTTTAGCTATTTTATTGAAAAAAATATTAAAAACTGATATAACTTAACTAACAAAAGACAAGGAGAGAATGCTATGAAGGATTTTTGGATTGAAACACAGGAAAAGAAGTTAAATAAAAAGAAATTGATAATATCAACTGTACTAATATTAGTTATACTATTAATTATATCAGTTATTATAATATATGCTAATAATAGAGGGGTTAGAGAATGGATAGACAAAAATATATTTAGAAAAGAAGTAATGCAAGATAAAGTAACAACAATTGATTTAAAAGAATCTCAAACTTTTAATATTTATGCATTTAATAAATATATAGGAATTTTAAATAAAAATAAATTTTCTATATATGGAAATACAGGTAATGAAGAAAAGGAAATTGAAGTACAAATATCAAATCCATTGTTTGATTCCGCAAATAGATTTTTAGCGATTGCAGAGTCAAAAGGACAAAAATTATACTTAATTACAGACAAAGATATATCATGGGAAGCAAATATAGAAGGAAATATATCTCAAGTTCATGTTAATAAAAATGGATATGTGGCAGTGGTAATAGTGGATACAAGTTATAAGACAGTAATTGCAATGTATAGTCCTGAAGGAAAGGAATTATTTAAAACATACCTTTCTTCAACAAGAGCAGCAGATGTGGCAATATCAAATGATAATAAACATTTAGCAATAGCTGAAGTTGATACATCGGGAACTGTGATACAATCAAATATAAAAATAATATCAATTGAAAAAGCAAGCTCAGACCCAACAAATTCTTTAGAAAACACATATAAAAGTGAAAATGATAAATTAATAGTTGATGTTAAATATCATGATAAAAATAAGTTGGTTTGTATGTATACAGACTCAATACATGTAATAGAAAATGAAAAAGATAATGTAATTATAGATAATCAAAAGAAGAAGGTAATTTTCCAATCTATAGAATTATCAAACAGTGTATGTTCAATAGAAGAAAAGTCATCTGGATTGTTTACAGCTGATTCACTTGTTAGTATTATCAATATAGATAATAAGAATACCAAAGAATATATAGCTGATTCAGTGACAAAGGAAATTTATACTTATGGAGATATAATAGCCTTGAATTTAGGAACAGAAGTTGAATTTATAAATACAAGTGGTTGGCTTGTAAAAAGATATGTTGCAAATCAGGAAATAACAAATATTGCTGTATCAGACAATATGGCAGGAATTATTTATAGAGATAAAATTGAGATTATAAATTTGTAGGAGGAAACTATGGGACTAATAATAGACCTAATAATAATTGGAATAGTAGCAATATCAGTGTTTTTAGGATATAGAAAAGGGTTAGTTTGCTTAGCAATAAAGTTATTCGCATTTATAATAGCTATAATAGTTACATTTATATTATATAGACCAATATCAAACATAATAATAAATTCTACCAATATAGATGAAATGATTCAAAATAAAATAATAGAAAATACAGGGGATGTAATTAACTTAAATTCAAATGATGGAATAACAAATAATCTAATTGAAGGTGCAAAAGATGGAATGTTACCAGAAACATCAAGAGCATTATCAATTAATATTGTCTCTGGAATAGTAATGATAATATTATTTATAGGAGTTAGAATAGGATTAATTTTTGTAACAGCAATTGCAAATTTTATATCAAAATTGCCAATTATTAATCAATTTAATAAAATTGGAGGAATATTATATGGGATTTTAAGAGGGATGTTATTAATATATGTAATTTTATTAATAATAAGTGTTGCAGGAACAATAAAGCCAACAAATTCGTTACATCAAAATATAAATGAATCATATATAGGAAAATCCATGTATAATAACAATATTTTAAATATATTTTTTAAATAATATGAAGTAAAAATAAGACAAATTTATATAATATTCATCAAAATAAATTATGAATTTTTTATAAATTTGTTTTTATTTGTTGCCTTTTTACATTATATTTGCTATACTTATAGCATGAATTTTAGGAGTGGTAATTTTGGAAGATAGAAAAACAAACAAAAGAAGTAAAGAGAAAAATGATAAATTTAATAAAAAAAATAAAAATAAAAAGATGAAGACTTGGAAAAAGATAATGATAATAGTTCTACTTATATTATTAATAGCAGGAGGCTGTTTTGCATATAAAGTTTACAAAAATGGATGGGGCTTAAGTGGAATGCTAGCAACAGTTGTAGGACATGATGAATATACTAAAAAGAATTTAGGAGAATTTAAAGTTTTAATATTAGGAATTAGTACAGATCAAGAAAATGTCGAACTTACAGATACTATTATGGTAGCATCATATAACCCTAATACTCAGAAGGCAACTTTGCTTTCAATACCAAGAGATACATATACAGGAAAAAATCCTTCAAGAGCAACAGCATATGAAAAAATAAATGCACTATATTCTAGAAAAAGTAGACCAGATGAAACTTTAAAGGCTGTTAATGAAATAACAGGATTAAACATTGAATATTATGTAGTCGTAAAAACAGAAGCATTAATAAAATTAGTAGATGTTATAGGTGGAGTTAAGTTTAATGTACCAATAAATATGGATTATGATGATACATCACAAGATTTACATATCCATTTAAAAGCAGGAGAACAATTACTAGATGGAGATAAAGCAGAACAATTAGTAAGATTTAGGCATAACAATAATGGAACCTCATATTCTGAAGAATATGGTGATAATGATACTGGAAGAATGAGAACTCAAAGAGAATTTATTATGCAAACATTAAAACAAACTTTAAAAGTAGAGAACATGTTTAAGATTGGTCAGATATTAGATGTAGCAAAAGAATATGTAATAACAAATGTAGATTTTAATGTAGCAAAAGATTATATACCATATGCAGTAGAATTTAATACAGAAAATATATTAACAGATACATTACCAGGAACAAATACTAATAAAAATACAAGTGGAACATGGATTTTTGTACATGATAAAGCTGCAACAAAAAAATTAGTTCAAGAACTATTTATAGATAGAGATATAGTTCAAACAACAGAAGGGGAAAGCAGTGCAGAAGAAAATACAACAAATAAAGTAGGAGAAAGTAAAACAGCTATAAGTAAATCAGACATAAAGATAGAAATATTAAATGGTAGTGGAGAGAGTAAAAGATTACAAGAAGCAGTAAATGAATTAGAAGGTGCTGGATTCAAAGTATCAAGAACAGGCAGTACTAATGTGGCAGCAAAAACAACAATAATAGATAAAAAGAATGTAAATGATACTTTGTTAAAAAGTATAAAAGAAACACTAGGGGTAGGAAGTATATCAGACAGTCAATCAACTTCTAGTAAAGTAGATGTAACAATAATTATAGGAAGAGATTATAAATAAAACAAAAGATAAGAGAGAACTTAATTCTCTCTTATCAAATTTATATAGAAGTACGTTTCTTTTTTATAAAAAAGAAACATAAAAATATACTAAGTAGAAGTACTATCAAGGAAATTGCATATAAAATATAAACTGATAACTTAGACTTTTCTACATTATGAGAAGCAATCAAATTAGTAGTATATTCTACACCATTTATAGTGTATTTAATTTTTCCCAATATAGAACCTTGTTCAATTGGTGCAGAAATATTTTGATTCAAAGTTATTTCAGGATTAATCCCATTATTTATTTCAGAATTTTTAATCAAAGCAGGAATAGTTTCATAAACTAATAAATCTAATTTTTTAGTATCAATAGAACCATTTGGAATTTCAATTTGTGTAGCTATATTATTTTCATATACAATATTTTTAATAGAATAATTATTATATGCATATTCATATAATGATTTTGTTTCAGAAAAACGGTTATCTGATCCTAGAACAACACTAATTAATTCTAATCCGTCTTTATATGCTGAGGAAACTAAACATCCTTTAGCTTGTGAAGTGTACCCAGTTTTACCAGTAGTAAGATAATGATAATAATATGAATTGTTTGGTATCAAAAGTTCATTTGTAGAAGCATATGATCTAGTTCCATATTTATTTGTTGCAGGGATAGCACAAGAAGCGCTTCCAGCAATCTTTCTAAAAGTTTCATTTCTTAGGCAATACTGAAAAATAACAGATAAATCATTAGCAGTTGAATAATGATTATCATCATGTTTTCCATAAGAATTTGTAAAGTGAGAATTAGATAAACCTAATTCATTAACTTTTGTATTCATCATCGAAACAAAGCTATCTACAGATCCACCAACATACTCAGCTAAAATATTTGCAGCATCATTTGCTGAATGAACTAATAGAAGACTAAGTAATTGTTCAACAGTAAATTGCTCACCAATTTGAATATCTGCAGTTGTATAACCAGAAGGGATAGTCATAATAGCATCATAGCTTGCAGTAACAATATCATTTAAATTGCAATGTTCTAAAGCTAAGATAGCAGTTAGAATTTTAGTTGTGCTCGCTGGATACATTTTTTCATTCTCATTTTTACAATATAATATTTTTTTAGTTCTATTATCTATTAAGATAACTGACTTAGCAGTTAAATTAGGTTCTGAATTATCTGCCAAAACGGTTACAGAACTAAGTAATATAAATATTAACATGATTAGTGGTACAAATATTTTTTTTATCTTCATTTTTTATTTATCTCCTAAAATAATATAAACATAATATACAGTATTTTAGAGAAATTTTCAATGATTTTTAAAAAGAAAGAGAGGAATCGTTATGTATAATTTAAATAAAAAGCAAAAAATAGTATTAGCAATATTAGCAATTATAATTACAATTGCAATTTGTTACTATGTATATGCAAAAGATAATGTATCAAATGAAGTTCAAGATGAAAGCTTAGAAATAGAAGAAATGACAAAGGATAATAACAAAGATTCTAAAGAAGAATATAGTGATACTATAATAATTGTGCATGTTACTGGAGCTGTTAATAATGAAGGTATAGTAGAATTAAAAGTAAATAGTAGAATATCAGATGCAATTGATAAAGCTGGAGGTTTAAAAGAAGATGCAAATATAAATAAAATAAATTTAGCATATGTTTTAGAAGATGGAATGAAAATATATGTACCAAGTGTTAATGATAAAGAAGATATTCAAAACAATAATGATAATACAGAAGAATATATAAAAAAAGATGATAAAGTAAATATATCTAATAATAAAGACGATAATACTAGCAATACTAATAGCGGAAAAACATTAAAAGTTAATATAAATAATGCAACACAAACACAATTAGAGGAATTACCAGGAATTGGGCCATCTACAGCATTAAAAATAATTCAATATAGAAATGAAAAAGGAAAATTTAAAAATATAGAAGATATAAAGGAAGTAAGTGGAATTGGGGAGAGTAAGTATAATAAGATTAAGGATTTGATTACTATAAAATAAAAATAAGATAATATTATAATTATCTTATTAATCTTTATTCGCTAAAAAATGTATAGAGTTTTTTATTAATTCAACTTCTTTATTTGATAGTTTATTAAAGTCAAAAGATATATCTTCGACAAATGAGTTGAATCGACTTTCAAGAGCAGGATTTAATATTATTCCTGTAGGGATATTTAAAGATTTACAAATATCTAGAAATATTAAAACATTAGGAACTTTATTTCCTATTTCAATATTATACAAATAATTTGGGGAAATATTACTTTTTTCAGCTAATACTTCTCTTGTGTATCCGTAATTTCTTACGAGATGAATATATTTGATTACCAATTTTCTTCATTCTCATTGATTTTATTTCTTTTTCATCCATGGAAAACCCCCATATTCTTAATATTAATATATACTTATATTATATTATTAAGCTACAGACATAAAAACTAACTATAGAAATAAAAAAGTAAAAAAAATAGTTCTATAGTATTGACATATTCTTACTAAAGAATTAAAATTTAATTAGATTTATATCAAAAGATATACTGAAAAGAGAAGAGAGGGGGTTTTTAGTAAAAATAATAAAACTACAAGAATGAATCTATCTGTAAAAATAATAGATGAATAATTAATAAATATTAATTAAGCAATAAGAAATAACACACATATAGAAGAGGTATTTTAATAAAGCCGAATTGATAATTAAATAATACCAAATTAAATATTAACAAGTACCAGAATAAATTTGTAATCTCAATTATTGTAGTTTTAAGTATAATAGAAATTTTATCATTTGTAGAAGATATAAAAATAAGACTGAAATAAAATGTGAATGAAAGTGAATATAAATAAAAAATATAGAAAGTAGGATGAAACATGAGAAAGAAAATTTTAATTATTTCTAGTATTATATTTGTAATAATATTAGTAATTGGAATATTAATGATATCAAAGGGAAAAACATCAAAAAGTGTTCAGGAAAGTAAGGACATAAAATCTAAAAACATTAATTATATAAACAATAAAGAAGGAGAAAATAATAAATTAGCAATTTTATTGTATGATACAGATAATCCTAAGTATGCTATAACAATTGATGAAAACAAAGAAGTTATTTTTGAAAAAGATTATTTAGAATTGGAAGAAGATAACAGTAATATTGAGCTAGAATTAAATGGGATGAGCTCAAAGGGCATTAAATTTAGAGATGAAGATATTTCAATAGATATAGAAGAAACTTATTTTGATAGAGAAGATAATGAAATTATTGAAAAGAATAATAGATGGTTTTTAACAAAAGAAGATTTAGAAGACGATATATATTACCATATATATTTTTCTTTAGAAAATCATGAAAATTCAGAAGAAGAGTATAGTATAAAGGCGATTGACTTTGGATTATTAGATGATGAAAGTGATACAGAAATAAAAGCTAAAGAAGTATTTAATAAGATAGTAGAAAAACTAAATGTTTATAAAGTCTCTAAAGAAACAAATGATAATAGATTAGAATATACTGATTTTGATAATAATAATGTAAATTTGAGCGAGTATAAATTTGCTAGAGATATTATAGCAAAGTCATTAAATAAATATAATATCTATATTAAAGAACCAAAAGGGATTGTTGAATATGATAATTTATATGAAGGTAAAATTTGGTATAAAAGTGAAGATATAGAAGGAAATAAAATGAAATTTGCAATTAAGACAATTGAATCTGATGAATATGAAAATAGAATAAAAGAAAAAGAAGCATATGATTTTAAATATAATGGGAAAGAATATAAAATTCTATATGATAATAAAAAGGAATCAGCTTATGTTTATTTTAGACCAAATGAAAGTATGTATATAGAAATTTATGTATCAATAAATGGAATAAATGCATCTAAGGAAAACATGAATATTTATGAGAAAAAAATCGAAGAACAGCTATTATGATTAAAGGATACAAACATGAAACATAAACATAAACAGATAAGTATAAATAATACAACATAGAAAAATTATTATACAACAGTAAAAAGCAAAATGTACAATGTTAAGTATTGAGATTTAAATAAAGGGTGGAAATAAAATGAAAAGATTAAGGATAGTTACATGTGTTTTTATTGTAATAGTTATTATTAGTTCTATTACATATGCAAGTAGCAGGGGGAATATTTTAAATGTAACACAAGATATAAGTGAAACAAAGTATTTGCAAGATAACCAAGGATATATATCAAAGCAAATAGTAGAGACTAACTCAGAAGAAGGAGAAGTGACTATTGAACTAAAATTATCTAACACAAAAAAAGAAACAGAAAAGGAAGAGCTATATGAAAATACAGAAGTTTATATAATTGTTTCTGAAAATATTGTAAAAGATAATGAGAAATTAACAAAATATATGAATGATATAGAAAACTTATCAAATAATATTTTCAGAGCTAATACAAAAACAAAAATTGGAATTATTGGAATTACAGGTACTATTAGAGATAGAAGCATTGACGAAAATGGTAATATGGTTACAGGAGAAAAAGATGAAGGAATGGTTGATGGCACTGCTGAAAATTCTGAAATAGTAGTAGAATTAACTAATAATTTGGATATAATTAAAAATAGTTTGCAACACATGAATTCTTCAAAAAATATATATCATAATAATTTACAGGCTGCTATTAGACTAGCAAATAGAAGTTATTCAAATAATGTAAATAAAATTTTGATTTCGTTATATGATGGGGTTCCAGATATAGCTATAGGAGTACATAGCGAAGTTACTTATGGATGGTTTTCAGAATATAGTACAGCAGAAGAGGGAATAAAAGCAAAACATGAAAATATTGCTAATTATACCAGAAGTGAGATTATGACATTAAAGGATTCAGATATATCATTTATCCTATTAAGACCAGATGACACAAGTTATGATGAAACTTGGTACCATACATCTACAGGAGAGAAGTTATTAGATTTTGATGGAAGCCCATATGTCCAAAAGTTGTATGGAACAATGGATAACCCAACTTATGGAAAAATGTATAGTTTTAATGACACTAATATTGATACTATTATAACTGAAAATATTTATAAAGATGTAAAAGAGCTTATACAACCAGATATTAGTAATGTAAAAGTAACTGATTATTTTCCTAAAGATATCATAGAATATTTTGATTTTGAATATGTAGGACAACCAAGTAGGGGAACAATATCTAATTCTATAGATAAAGAAGATAGAACAATAATATGGGATATAGGATTATTAAAAGGAAATGAGGAAGCAACACTAAAATACAAACTAAAAATTAAAGATATAGATAATAAAGAATTACTAGATAAAGAAATAGACACAAATGAAAAAGTTGTACTTACATATAAAGATCAAGAAGAAAAAGAAAATGAACTTATTTTAGATAGTAGTCCCAAAATAAAATTACAAAAGAGGATGGATAATCAGCTGCAAGAAAATCTACAAATAGAAAACACAAATAAAATAGATAATACAATAGCTAATAAAATTTTACCAAACACAGGAATAAAAGAAATAATAATTGTACTTATTACATGTATAGGGCTAATAGGTATTATTACATATATAAAATATAGGAAGATAAAATTAAAATAAAGTAAAAGGAGAAGTCATGGGAGTTTTAGTACTAATAATAATTATCACAATTTTTATATTTATAAATATAAAAATAGCGAATTTTAAAGATAGAGCAACACAGCAAATGCTAAAAAACACAGGAATAAGTTCATCAGACATTAATGCAGAAATAACAAACGGTTTTGAAAAAAAACATATAAAGAAGTTTTTAGAAAAACATTCACAATATACAGAAGAATCAATTAAAGATTTATTAAAGCAATATACTGTTCAAATATTTAATAAAAATTCAATTAATGAATTTAGTGATTTTGTATATGAAAAAATGCAAAAAGATACTAAGTTAGGGAAAATGAAAGATATGAAGTTTAAAAGAGTAAATATAATGAAATATTCTGAAAATGAAAAGCTGGATGCTATTGTTGTATATACAGATAATAGAGATGAATATAATGTTTTTTTGAACTGTAGTATATTAGGAAACAAAATACAGTTGGATAAATATCAAATTAGTAAAGGATCAGTAGTAGGATTTTAAATGAAGGAGAAAATATAGTATGAAGAGTGATAAAGAATGGTTAGTAACAGTACTATTAAGTCTATTTCTAGGAACATTAGGAGTTCATAGGTTTTATGTGGGTAAAATTGGAACAGGGATTTTAGAATTAATAACTTTAGGTGGTTGTGGTATATGGACTTTAATAGATATTATAATGATAGTAACAGGAAACTTTAAGGATAAAAATGGAAATGCCATTCAGAGTTAAATTGTTAATATTTATAATTTTTAATTTAATGTTATTAATATTGCTGTATAATATTTCAATTAGTTCAAAAATGTTAGATAATATTTGTTTAATAAAACATTTTATTGGAAATAATTGCTGGAATTGCGGTATGACAAGGGCATTTTTATCAATTTTACATTTTGATTTTAATAAAGCTTATGAATTTAATCATAATGGTTTAGTAGTTTTTCCATTGACAATTGGAGTTTATTTATATAGTTGGTATAAATATATTTTTAGGAAAGGGGAAAGAAATGAGTGAGAAAGGAAAAGTAATAATTTCTTATCTTTTTGGATGGATAGGAGGACTTATTGTTTTATTTGCAATGAGAGATAATGAAAAAAATACAAGATTTCATGCAGCTCAAGCAATTGTTTTAAGCGCAGGTTATTTTATCATAAGGATAATTTATAGCTATGTCCCTATAACAATTCCATTTTTTGGTACAGCATTATGGGTAATTTATATTATTGGTATTGTTATGGGAATCTCAAAAGCTAATAAAGAAGAAGATCCAGAATTACCAGTTATAGGTGGCATAGCAAAATCTATTTTCGGTAAAAAAATAGATGAATAATAAACTTATGAAAATTGTGTAAATATATTAATAACTCAAATATTCCAAGATTATATTTATATATAAATAGTGCAAGTTGGAAAATATTTAAGGTTTTCTAACTTGTTTTATATAATATAA
>CAQRYF010000039.1 GCA_948875265.1 uncultured Clostridia bacterium | reverse complement strand
TAATAATAGGTTAACTTATAAAGAAATAGAGAATATTTTCAAAGGTTGGATGGCAAGTAATTATAAAAATATGTCAATGCAGCAAATAACGAATATGTCTCAATTATATTATGATTTATTTAAGGAGGTACCAGGATGGAAAAATCATGGAAAATTACGTTGGCTGATGGAACACAACTTAAAGACCTAGGATTAAATGGTAATAATTTTATATCAGAAACAAAAATAACTGAGAAAGATTTCAAAGGAAAATTGTCAAAGGTTGTTTTTGAAGGGAAAGTTGAAGAAAAAAACTTCAAACAAGAATGCAATAATATGGAATTAGTTCAAATTGCTCATTATGAAGATGGATATTATTTTGTTTTAAGAGAAATACCACAAGAAGAACTAGACAAATTGAAAATGCAATCTGACATAGAATATATAGCGATGATGACTGATATTGATATGGAGGAGGAAATGTAATTATGAGTAAGAATTTTGAAAAAGTTAAAAGATATTATGATACTGGAGTTTGGAATCAAGCAAGAGTATATAATGCTGTTGGAAAATGGATAACACAAGAAGAGTATAAAGAAATAACTGGAGAAGAATACACCGAAACACCTTAATCTTCAAAAATCAAGTAATGAAAGTATATTAATGAAAAAATAAAGCGCCTTAAAATGCATTTTAGAGCGCTGTTTTTTTGCGTTTTTATAAAAAATTACAAGAGAGGAGGGGAACATATTGGTAACAATAATATGTGAAATTATTGGAGCACTTGCAATGATTATTGTTGCTTTTATATCAAGAAATACTAATAAAAAAGTAAACAAATTTACAGAAATTAAAGAAGAATTCAAATCAGAGATAAAAAAAGTATCTAACAAAATTGATAATAATGAAAAAGACTATTTAAGATTCCAAATTTTGAATTTTGCTGGAGATTTAAGAAATCGGAATAAAAAAGACAAGGCAAGAATTTGAAACAATATTTGTATTCCACGATAAATATGAGGAAATAATCCAAGAATTAGATATGCACAATGGATATCTTGATAGTGAATTTGAGTACATAAAAGAAGAATATAAAAAAATATAGAAGGGAGGTAAAAGATATGGTATTAACTAGTGAAATGATAATGGCTGTTGTAGCGGGAATTGTTACATATATATTTGGTATTATTGCAAAGAAATTTAACTGGATAGAGAGCAAATATATACCTATTCAAAATGCAATCATAGGTATGATTGCAGGAATGATTTGTTATATGTTAAAAGTTACAGAAGCGGATCTATTAACTTCAATAATTTATTGTATTATTGGTGCAATGGCATCTGGTGGAACTTATGATCTTACAAAAACTAATAAAGAATAAAACCGTAACTAAATTACGGAATTTGCAAAATACTGGAAGAAAATAAAAATATCTTCCAGTATTAATTTTTTTATAAGGAGGTTTTATCTATGGAAGATGAAAACGCAAATGTTGAAGCTTTTGATATTGAAAGTCAAAACATACAAGATTTAAGAAATTATGAGGAAGGAGGAGAAGAATAATGGCATATAAAGGACCAGATATATCTGCTTGGCAAGGTGATATTGATATAAAAGCACTTTCTTCACAAGTAGATTTTTTTATTTTTAGAGCTTATGCAGGAAAATCAAAAGATAGCAAAGTAGATAGAAATGTAAAATTAGCAATAGAATGTGGTAAACCATATGGATTATATATTTACTCATATGCATTAAATACTGCACAAGCAAAAGAAGAGGCACAAAGGATGATAGACTTAGCAAATAGTTATTCAGTAAAACCTGCATTTTTATGTATTGATATGGAAGATGCAGATGGATATAAAAGAAAATATGGAATGCCATCAAATCAACTATTAAAAGATATATGTACAGTAGAAGGAGAAACTTTTGAAAATGCTGGATATTATGCTATGGTATATGCAAGTTCAAGTTGGTTTAATAATCAACTTAAAGGCTTAACGAGATTTGATAAATGGGTAGCTCATTGGCCAGTATCAAATGGAAAACAAAAGGGAATGGCAACATCTCCAGATGGAGAAAATGCAAATAATTGTGGTATATGGCAATTTACATCAGATGGAAGATTGAATGGCTATAACGGAAGACTTGATATGAATTATGCATATAAAGATTTTGTATTAAATAGAAATGGAAACACTAATCCTATACCAGATTCTACCCCAGTACCTAACCCTAGTGGCTCATCTACATACACAGTTAAAAGTGGAGATTGTTTATCAAAAATAGGAAGCAATCTTGGTGTTAATTGGAAAGATATTGCAAATATTAATGGAATAAGTAGTCCATATATAATATATGTGGGCCAAGTATTAAAGATTCCAGAAGAAAAGACAACTCCTAGTGCTACACCTTCAAATAATGCTAATAGCACAACATATACAGTAAAATCAGGTGACACATTAAGTGGCATTGCTAGTAAATTTGGAACTACATATCAAAAAATAGCAGCAGATAATGGAATAACAAATCCAAATATTATTCATCCAGGACAAGTATTAAAAATAGATGTAGCAAATAACACAAATACTGCACAAAACAACACAAAAACATACATAGTAAAAGCTGGAGATACATTAAGTGGTATTGCTGCAAAGTATGGTACTACATACCAAGAAATCGCGAGAAAAAACGGAATAGCAAATCCAAATATTATTCATCCAGGACAAGTATTAAAAATATAATAAGAGGAGAAAATGCTCTCCTCTTATTGCATACTATTTAACTTTTGCTGTATATTGTATAATATATCAAATGCTTCTTTGCAAGTAGTATTATTTAAATCTATATTTTGTATCTTTTTAATAATATTTAAATAAGAAGTTTTTTGATCTGAAGATGTAGGAGATACAAATTCAAATGTTATATTGTTATTTTTTAATAATAAAGAGTATTTTTCTTTTTGGGAGATAGGAAAACCACACTTTATTATTTCAGGGCTTAAATTTGTAAGTTTTAGACCAATAGCATTTGAGACTATTCTTGCATCTTCATTTAATATATTATAAAAAATACCAACAGGAAAAATATAAACCTTATTTGAATCTCTCTTCTTTAGTTCTTCATATTGTTTAATAAGCTTACTCATTTTTTCTTCTTTCCTTTCTTTCTAACTATAATTTCTCCAATTTCACAATCAAATAAATCACACATTTTTTCAAGTGTATCAAATCGAATGCTATTAGTTTCATTGTTCATCATTCTACTAAGTGATTGATAACCTCCTTCCATATTTTTTACAAACCAATATTTACTTCTTTTTTGTTTTTTTAATAATTCATTTACTCTTATCTGTATCATCATAATCACCTCCTTCTAATATAACTATTTTAGAAGAAAGTAGAAAAAATTTTAACTATTTGCAATTTGACTTAATTTCAAAATAACTATATTCCAAAGTAGATATTTGTGTTATAATATTTTCATAAAGATAGAAGAGGTGTGTATTATGGAAAACAAGGATATAGTAGAGATGTTAGATGCTATAGCTAATTATCTAAATAGAGAAGAATATCAAAAAGCACTAGAATATATTGAAGGAAAAAAATCAGAGATAAGTGATAAAATAGATCCAACAAGTGAGTATATAGATGATTTAGTTGCTAAACTAAAATAAAGTCGAACTATGTCGAATTTTGTAAGATAGATATATCAATTGAAATCAAAGTTAATACCTAACTTCCAATATAGTTATTTTTATTTACATAATATGGTAAAATATAGGTAAGAGATATCTCTAAAAAAGGAGGTATGTTTTATGAAAGAATATTTACCAAAATTAAATATGTTTGAAAGAATACTTTCCGCTGTATTAAAAAGGTATACATATAAAATATACAGCAAAGGTTTTAAAGATGGATTTAATTGTAAGTATTGATATTATTACAAAATTAGTGTATAATAAAAATCGATTTGTTGATAATTTGTTGATAACGGAACAAGTTTTTACGAGTTCCGTTAGGTTTTATAAAACTTATAAAACTATTGATATATCAGCGAAAACTAGATAAATGAACGGAAAGCAAAAAATTAAAAAAATTGCATCCGAGATAATTACCATTATTATGGAAGTTTAATAAAACACAGTAATACCAAGCACTTTGTTGCTTGGTATTAACCATTTGTGTATATTTTGTTGATAACCGAATAAGGTTTAATAGGTTTAAGTAAGTTTTTTATAGTAATATTGTTATTGATTTGAAGCAAAAATATATAGTTTTTTCTGCTCTTTATAAGTAACCATTTTTAGTGCTTCTTGTTTTTCTTCTATTGAAACATGAGAGTAGATATCTTCTCCAACATCATCGTTGCTATGGCCTATAATAGAATTTATAATTATATCTTTAATTCCAAGTTTACGAAGTTCATTTCTTAACATGTGTCTTGCATCATGTGCAGTATGATCTGATACTTCTGGATGCAACTTTTCAAAATTGTTTTGAAAATGATAAAAATAATAATCATAATCCATTTTATTTCCATTTGGTTGCATAAACAAAAATTCATTATCAGGATTGTAATATTTTTCCCAAAGGTGTTTAACTGCTGAATGAATAGGAATTTCTCGATTTATTCCAGCCTCGGTTTTAAGCCCACCAATAAAGTAATCATCATCTAGAAAAATATTTGCAGTATATACAGAAAGTAATTCATCGGCTCTACAACCCGAATATAGTAACATTAACCAAAAATCTCTAATAAATAATTCACGTTCTTTTTTAGAATGTTCTTTTAATCCTCTAGATCTAGTTTCAAAATTCCATAAATAATTAATTTGTTCATAAGTAAATAATCTTTCTTTTTCTACTTTCTTGTCTTTAGCTTTTTTAATTTCTTTCTTATTGCATGTAATAGTAGTAATAAATTGTGCATATCCTTTTTCTATGATATCTTCTTCTAATGCAAATTTATCAAGATTCATAAATAAATTAACCATTTGTCTTTGAGATTCTGATCCTTTTTTACTTTCTTTTAAGTGTTTATTAAAGTCAGATGCCCTTAATTCTTTATATACTCTATCGTGGAGAGCTGTAGAATTGTGGAAAGCAGTTATCATACCATGACAGTAATGACGACCAAAAGGTTTGTTTTTTGGTCTTATGTGATATTTTTTTTCTAATTGCATTTCTTCTTTAGTAAGCATTTTTGCTTCTTTAAATTTTTCGTATAATTGTTTAAATGTGTAGTTTTCCTTCTTTACTTTCTCTATGACTTTCTTTTTAGGATTTTCTACTGAAACAAGAGGGTAAGGAACTTTAGGAAAAGTAACAATCCTGTTATATTTATCTTCTTTTATATAAAGAGGAGTTGGATTCTTGTGATAATTTTCTAAACATACCAAAGTTTCTAATTCTGTTTCAAAAGTATCTATAAAATGATATATATTTTTCCCGTTAATATCTTTTCCAATTGTGATTTTAGCTCCCCAAGGTTTTTGTCTTCCGTGTACCTAAATACGCAGCACATCCACTGCCATTAGATCTTTTTTTCATTTCTATTTGTCTCATAAAAAAACCTCCATTTTTTTGTAATAACACTTGAAAAAATGAAGACTTTTATATATAATAAAAAAGTAATCACTTTCAAGTGGTTATTCTTTGGATAATGTGTGACGTTCCGCAAAAAATGAAACACATTATCCGTTTTTTTAGTTAATTTATTTTCCAACTATTTCCACAATTCTGACAAACAGCCATACTAGTGTGCTTTGTAACTATTTTTTGTTTTTTGTGACCAAACATTTTACCTAAAAGCATAGGTAATGTTAAGCAAATCCATAATAAAGGTCTCCACCACCAACCAATAAATATCCAATACAAAATACTATGATGCTTATTTTTTAATTGGCTTTCTGATACCATTTGCACATTTACATTTTCACTTGCACATTTAGGACATTTCATAATACTACATCTCCTTTTATTTTATTTACAACAGTAAAATCTTTATTTAAAAGCACTGTTATTTTCTACTTTTACCACTTCACCTAAAATCTCTATATCTTCAAAATTGAAATCATATTGTGTAGGGAAATTCCACATGTTCATAGCTTGTAGTTCTATTCTTTCATCATCAGATTTGATTATCTTACGAATAATTGGCTTTCCGTTTTTTATTTTTAATAGATAAGTTTTTCCATTTGAAAATTCAGTATATTTTTTTATTATAGCAATATCTCCTACATCAAGAAGCGGAGCCATAGAGTTATCTGTAGCATATATTGCAAAGAAGTTTTTAGGATCATCTTCAGCAATATCTGTTCTATAAGAATAAGGTATTTTTTGTATTGCCTCGTTTGTTGAAAGATTTATAACATTTATTTCGGCAATTTTGGACCTCCCAAAACTTCTGTCCATAGGAACATCTTCACCCATTAACCAAACTTCATTAACATCTAAAATTAATGCTAAAGCATAAATGTTATGTTGGGCAGCTTCATATCTGCCTTTTAGATAATCTGTTATAACAGGCATCTTTATAATTCTTTTTATTTTATGTTCATTATATAAATTTTCACTAATTTTTTCGATTTGAGAAGATTTCAGATTTCTTAATTTCATTGCTTCTTTTAATCTTTCTGAAAAAGTTGAATGGTTCATATTAAACCTCCTAACAAATTCATTATAAAGTAAAACTTAGGAAAAATCAATACTTTTTTAAAAAAACTTAACATTTCCTAAGTTTTTTTAAAAAAAGTATTGACACGAAAAAATATAAGTGATAATATAAGGACAACTTAGGAAAACCTAATAAACGAAAGGAGGAAATATAATGGAAGAGAACAATTTAACATTCAATTGTGATAAATTAGTTGGAAGAATTATAGAAAAGTTTAAAACAAGAGAAAATTTTGCTGCTAAAGTTCCTATGAGCATACCAACATTAATCAATAAATTGAATGGATCTGTGGATTTTAAAAGAAAAGAAATGTTTAGATTTTGCGAACTTTTAGATATTCCACTAGAACAATTACCAAAATTTTTTTACGAACTAACTTAGGAAAACCTAATAAAAGAAAGAGGTATTTAAAATGAGTGAATTAAAAAATGCGGAACGTCACACAAAATTCAAGGAGGATAAATATGGAAGTAACACAGATAAAGCCAGTTGATACTATCACACCATATGAAGCGGGAAAAATCTTACATGCAAATGCAGAAACAATAAGAGCAGGATTAAGACAATCAAGATTTCCATTTGGAACAGCAATTCCACCTGAAGAAGAAGGAGGAAATTGGAATTACATAATTATTAAAAGTAAATTTTTAGAATATGCAGGAATAAAAGAGGTGAATAAAAATGAAAAAAATTAACAAGAAAAAATTAATAGTAAGAATTTTAGAATTATTAGTAATCATAGTGACAATTATATTAACACCAATAGCAATAAAATATGCAACTATGACAAGAGGTTATGATGCAGTTGGTGGGGAATATTTATTACCAATATTAGCTATAATAATTATTCTTATTATAGAAACAATTTATGAAGAAAGTGAAGATAAGAAGAACAATAAAAAAAGTAAAAATAAGTAAAGGAGAATTAAAATGGAATTGAAAATAGTATTTTAGAAAAAATAACAGAATTATACAGTATTTTAAGCAAAATTGATAAGTATTGGACAACAATAAATTTTACTAAATCAATAAAAAGGTATAATTCAATGAAATTAGAGGTACATGTATATACATTTTTAGAAGAGGATGGCGAAGAAGAAAAAAGATTAGCATACATAATAAATGAAAATATAAATTTAATGGAAATAACAGCAGAACAACAATTAAACAATTTATTAGAAAAAATAAAAGGGTTAATAAGCTCAAAAAAAGAGGAGGATACGAAATGCCAGATAGATTAGATAAATGTTACTTTTGGCACATTGTTACTTTAGCAAAAATGAAATATAAACTAAAAAAATTAGGAGGAAAAAGTAATGGCTAAACACTTAAAAAGTGATTCAGATCAAAATAAATATGGAAAGATAATTTCTAGGCAAGGAGTAAGATTGATTTATTTAGAAGATCGTGTAAAAGAATTAGAAAGCCAATTAATACAAGAAAGAGTAAATCGTATAGATGATTTACAAGCGATAAGATATATTGCAGAATCTAACATAAATAATAACCAACAGAACATATTGCAAGTAATAGCTGGAATTACTGCAGAAACACTAGAGGAAATAACAGGAGGAGTTATACAAAATAAAAAAGAGAAGAATTTGCATACCGACCAAGATACATAAACTCTACTCTTTAGAGTATTTAGAAAATACCCATATATTTATTTTATCAAATATATGTTTTATTGTCAAGGATTATACAAAGGAAGGAGTGTAAAAGTATGTGAATAGGAAAGATAAAATCGATTTAGAAAAGCAGCTCTCTGAATTCTATTCTACATTAGACTATAAGCCTATCTCTTCAAATGCTATTTCAATATATTTAATATTACTTGAGATAAATCGTAAGACAGACTGGCTTTGCGAGTTTAAAGTAACCAATACTATTCTAATGAGCAAAATTAAAAACTTAAGTATATCTGCTCTGCAAAGAGCAAGAAATGAATTAATAAATAACCAATATATCTTATACAAGAAGCGGAGTAAATCAAAATGATGCTTCTACATATACAATAGTAAAATTATATTTTGAACAAGCAAATGAACAACCAAACGAACAAGCAAGTGAACAAGCGGATGAACAGACAAACGAACACATTATAACTAAACTAAACTTATTATTTAATTATATATACAGAAGGGGAAGCGGAAAAGAAATTGGACTAAAAGAGAAAGATAGAGAACCCTTAAGAGTTTTACTGGAACGATTAGAAATGTATTGTGGAAATATTGAAATATATAACTTTATGCCAGAAGAAAGAGTATTAGATGAAAAAATAATGTTTTGGGGACTGAAGGAAATATATTTAAGTCCACATAGAGTTTATCTAAAAGATCTAAAAAGAGACCAGTTTGCTCTGAAATATTATAAAACTAAAAAATACATTATGGGAAAACCAAATTACAGATTAGAAGAGGTTATCAACTACTTTATAGTGTGCTTGCGCGAAGAAATGGAAAAGGAAAAATGGAGGTAATAGACAATGAGAAAATTTGCAGGATTATCCGGTAGGGGAAATGTACCAATATATGAAAAAATGAGACCGAAACCAGATGCAAGTCACCTAGTAAATTACAAAAAAGAAAAATTATACGAATACTACAAATGCGATTACTGTGGAGAAGAAATAAAAATTCTAGAGAAAAAACAAGAAATGACTGGTGGAGTTGCAACGATACCGCATACTGTTACAAAAAGAGGAGAACTAAAGTTAGCATTATGCAATAAATGTTTAAGGCCAGCATTAAAAGAATTTGAAGAGGAGGAATAATACTTTGAACATTGTTAAATTGGAATGCTCTGAATACACATTAGATTGGTACAGAGATAAAGAAATAGAAATAGATGTTGATAAATATGTCTTTTTTGAAGTCGAATATAGAGGTGGAGATGCTGCATGGTACTTACAAGGACATAGATATATTGAAAGTACAAAGGAATGGGTTGTAGATGACTTTGACTACCATATGTGTAGAACTTATGAAATTGCTAAATTTATTGCAAAAGCAAATAAAATAAAAGATAAAAATGGTTTTGCTAGAAATAGAGTAAGTAGATTTAACAATCTTCATTATTCTAGTGATTTTTATAAAAAATTAAGCAATTTGTTAGATCTAGTAAAAGAATATGAAGAGGTGTAACAATGCAAATTGATAACATAGAAGAAATAGAGAAATTCGTAGAAGAAATGAATTATTTTTTCACAAACATAGAAAGGACCAATTCAGATCTAAAAAACGAACTAAGAACAAAAGAATTAGAACAAGATGATTTATTGCATGAAATTGAATTAAGTAACTTGAATGCTTTTGAATTAACAAAAGTTGCTGGTAGATTGAAAAAAACGAGAAAACAACGAAGAGATATTAAGGACAAGCTAGAGTTTATTTCAACAATAAAAGGTTTTTCAGACAAATACAACAACAAGCTAATTACAGGAGATTTAATAAATTTATTAAAAAATATAAGGCGATTAAGAGAAAATTGGAATACAAGAATATATAAAACAAGAGTATTAGAGGATTTAAAAGTAAGTAAAATGAAAGAAACTAAACAACAAAATCAAATAGAAGAGGAGGATTTAAATGTTAATAGTTAGCCAAATTAGAGAAATGGTGGTAAATTTAGATACTATATGTGTATTAGGAATAAATAAAAACAATTCAAAAGAAATATTATCAACTACAAATAATGGAAATACTCAAACATTAGCAAAATATGAAACTAGAGAGAGGGCAAAGGAAGTATTGCAAGATATATTAAAGGAATACAAAAAAGTTTTGACAACATTTAATAGAGGAACAGGACAACAAAGATTTTATGATTTACCAAAGATATATTATATGCCAGAAAAATAGAAAGAGGAGGAATTCAAATGGTTTATGAATTTGAAATGATAGGAGAACCAGTAGGCAAGGCAAGACCTAGAATGAATACACGAACAGGACGAGCATATACACCAACAAATACAAAACTCTATGAATACTCTTTAAGGCAATGGTTTATAAGAGAATATCCATATTTTGTTCCAATAGAATCAAGAGTAAAAGTAACAATTATAGATTATTTTGGGATTCCTAAAAGTACAAGTAAGAAAAAGACAGCAGAAATGCTTGCAGGGAATATAAGCCCGACCAAAAAGCCTGATGCAGATAATATTATAAAAATAGTGCTAGATGCTATGAATAATTTCGCTTTTAAAGATGATACACAAGTTACTAAATTAGAGATTGAAAAGAAATATGATAATACACCAAGAATCTACATAAAAGTAGAAGAATATTAGAAGGGGAATATTGAGTAATGGAAAAAGAAGATAATGAACAATGTTTAACAGAAAACTGGAAAGTGAATACACCAGAATTATTGAAACTACTAGTAGAGGATAATCCTAAAGGAACAGTATTAAGATCACCAGTAAGAATATTTCAAAATCTATTAATTAAATTAACAGAGAGAGCATTAGTAATAAATGATAAAGAATTGAATGACATATTATTAAGCTTAAATTTAATTGAAGTAGATGAGGGGGAGAAAAAGTGAAAAAAGAGATAGATTTAAAAGATATAGTAAAAATGCAAAACCTATATATAGAAATATTCTATGAAGAAGATGAAGATTGCCCAGATAGAAGAGTTATTGTACAAAAAGAGAAAGCAGTACAAAAAATACTGGATAAGATAACTAACAATAAAGGAGAACAGCTAGCCATTTGGGGAGTAATACAAAGAGAGAGTTGGAATACAGAAGATAAAACTTTTAAGCCAATTTGCGATAAATTAAGAGAACTAGGTTATGCAATTTTACAGAAAGATGTAAAAAATGATTAAAGATAAAGATTTAGTATATCCAAATGAAATATGGAAAAGTATATTAAATTCAAAATACGAAATAAGCAACTATGGTAGAGTTAGAAAATTTTATAAATATAATTATAGATATTTAAATACTTTCAGAAAAGGATCTATACAAATAGTTAAATTAACTATCGATGGAAAAGGAAAAGACTATAATGTAGCAAAGTTAGTTGCTGAAATATTTATAAAAAAATTAAAAGATGATGAATGTGTATATCACAAAAACGGAATTATTTCTGACAATAGATTATCTAACATTGAAATAATTACAAGATCAGAAGCGGGAAAAAGAACAGGTTGGCAATCACACAGAAAAGGGATTGTAATGTTGGACAAGGATGGTATTATTTCAAAAGTTTTTAAAGGAACAAGAGATGCTGCAGATAAATTATTTATAAGTAGACAGACAGTAAGTGACTACTGTAATGGAAAAGTAGAAAAGCCGATGTATAAATTATATTGGGCAGATAAGTTAATAGAGGAGGAAAAATAAAAGATGGAAGAAATTCTTACAATAGAAGAAATAAGATTTTTAAAACAACTGGCAAATCAATTAAAAACACAAGATAGAAGAGGGACTAATAAACCTGTAATATATCAAATATTAGATATAAATGTAAGATGGGATAATGATGATTCACAAGGATTTGATGAAGTAAAAGTATATGATAATGATGGAAATGTATTAGATACACTAGAAGAAATGAAACAATATATAATAGATTACCCAGAAGCATTTGAAACAGATTCAGATGATTTAAGAAAAGAAGTCATAGAAGATTATGATATAGATGAAATTGTAGAGATTTATAAAGAATCTGAATTTAATATAAGTTATGGGCATCATGAACGAGAATTAAAAAATGCATTTTTAACAAAGAAAAGCGCAGAACAGCATTTAGAAGAAAACAGACATCACTATCACGAAAAAGCCCATGTATATGTAAGTTATGCTTGGAGAAATCCAGAACTTGAAAAGTTATTAGATATACTTGAGAAATTTGACAAGGAGGATTAAGAAATGCAAAAACTAAAATATTACATATTCTGCATCAAATGGTTATGGAAAAATAGAACATGGGATAATACAAGACAAAAATTTAAAGCTATGGAGAAAGAATACAAGAATAAATTAGGAGAGAAAAAATGAAAAGATTTTTATTTATAATTTTTGTTATTGCAATGACACCTATATATTTAATATTGCATTTTTTAGGCTGGTTTATAAGTGGATACATAGAAATTATGACTGATATTACAGAACCTATTGTAGATGTAATTACAGATTTAGTAGAAAACATGGTGGAATTTTGGAAAAGAGTTTTTAAAAGAAGAAGGGAAGAATGAATAATGAAAACAAAGCTTACTAAAGAACTGCAAGATTGCTTGTTTAAATATACAGACAAACAAGGACAATTTGGTTGCTTTGAAGTTACAATAGGTTGGTTTGGAAAAGAAAGAGTAGATTATTTACTTTATGACACACAAGATGTTTGGAGATGTTATGAAATAAAAATTAGTGAGAGTGATTTTCATAGTAAATGCAACAATACATTTATCGGAAATTATAACTATTATGTTATGACATTTGAATTGTATCAAAAAGTAAAAAATGAAATACCAGACAATATAGGAGTATTAATTAAAGAATTTAATACATTAGAAAGTGTGAAAAAGGCTAAAAAACAAGAATTAAAAGTAGATAGCAAAATATTATTTCAATCAATGATAAGAAGTATGCAAAGGGATAATGCTAGATACTATAAGATAGTAAATATTATAAAAGAATAGAAGGAGGAAACAAAAGTGAAATGTGATGATAAGGAATGGCAACATTGCAGAGTAGAAAAGATGGGATGTAAAGGATGCTATTATAACACAACAGAAAAGTTGCAACAAGCTATAAGTAATATTTTAAGAGGAGATGATATAGAATCTGCAGCATTAATATTAAAAAAATGTGCATTAGAAAATTACATTATTAGAGGTGGTAGAGTAAATATATTAAAAGTTGCAGTAATACAAATATTAGATTTTATAGAAATAGCAAAAAATAAAGGAATACTTGAATATGTTAAAGAAAATGTAAGTTTAAAAAATAAATTGAATAAATCAAATAAAATAATAGATGAAATGGCAAATTATATTAGAGTAATTACAGTAGATATGAAAATACCAATTGGAGAAAATCTATTATGGGATAATAATGAAATAAAGCAGTTATTTGAAAGGAAGGTAGAAAATGTTAATATTACCGATAAGAAAGAAATGGTTTGAAATGATTGTGAATGGTGAAAAGAAAGAAGAGTATAGAGAACTTAAACCATATTATCATACAAGATTAAAAAAGGTATTTGGATTTGACTACATAAACAAGAGAGTTGAGATTGTATTTAGAAATGGATACTCATATAATTCACCAAGTGTGAGATGCTTATGTATTTTGAATATTGGAAGCGGAAAACAAGAATGGGGAGCAGAGCCTAAAAAAGAATATTATATTTTAACAATTTTAGAAATATTGGAGGTAAAAAATTATGAATGATAAAAAATGGAAAGAAGAAACGAAACTGGATAGAATAAATAAGCTAACATTAAGTCTGTACATAGCAATGACAATATTTAATATAGCAATAGGAATAATAGAAAAAAATAGCACTTGGATATTATGCTCATTATTATGGTTTGATCTTGCAACGGTGGAATATTGTAATTCGAAAACTGTAAAAAGAAAGAATGTTTTGATTAACACTCAACAAAATATTATTTTGCAGCTTTTAGAAAAATTATCTGAAAGACCAAAGATAGAAGAAGTAGATATTAACAGTATAAAAATACCTAAATATTTTAAAAAGCCAAATGAGAAGAAATTTAATGAAAGATTACAATATGTCAAAGAAAATAATACTTTTAAGGCACCTATAATTATTAATAAAGATAACTATTTAAAAGATGGATATACATCATATCTAATTGCTAAAAAAATGGGATTTGTAAAAATAGCAGTAGTAAGGGATGAACCTTTTACTATAAATAAAAGATACTATGGAAAGGTAATTGTTAAATGATTTTAATTAAAAAGATAAAAAAGTTTCTAGGACTAGAATTACCATATTTGTTAGAAGAGGAAGAAACGAGTATAGAAGTGCAAGGGAATATTTTAATAGCACCAGAAGAGTTTTACAAATCAGAAAACTGGGAGAAAACAATAAAGCAATTTAATCAAGATATGATATTAAGTGGAACAACAATGAATGAAAATAGAGAAAGATTAGGAGTGAAAAAGTTATGAAGTATTTAATAAACGGAAAAGTGTATGATACAGAAAAAAGTCAAGAAATAATAAAATATACACAAGGAATAGAACATAAAGGTTTGTTTGTAACAACATATCCTAGATATGAACATACTTTATATAAAAGTCCAAAAGGGCAATTCTTTGTACATATAGGAAAATATGTTGGTAAAACAGATGTCTCATATAATGATAAAAATTATATTGAGTTAAAATCAGAAGAAGATGTAAAAGGAATACTAGAGGATCTAAATCAAATAGAAAAGTATATAGAAGTATTTGGAGAAATGGAAGAGGGATAAATTATGAATAATGTAATTAAATTTCCTAAAAAAGATGAAAACACAATAATGTGTAGAGAATGTAAAATTAGACCAGCAACAAGGTTATGTGATTATGAAGATGGACTAATGTTTGATGCTCCAGATATAAATGGTATAAAAAGACCAATACAAAAAAGTCAATGCAGTAAACCATTATGTGATAAATGTACACATAAATTGAATAAAAAAGATTATTGTTCAGATCATTGGGATTTGATAAAAGAAGAGGTACAAAAAGATGGAAAATAGTAAACGATGTGGAAATTGTGGAAGATATCCATTTTGTAAAAGAACAGAAGGGGCTAGTTGTTATTGTGATGAATGGATAAAAAGAAAATATGAAAATACAATTCCAAAAGAATCAAGGAGAAGTAGTGATGAATTTGAAAGAATGTAAATATGAGGATTTTACAATTGAAAATGCAGAGTTCTTAATAAAAACAAACTATATTACTGAAATAGTGTGTGATGGAGATAATAAAACAATAGGTATATTAGAAGAGGAATATCAAGAAGCGGAAAAACAATTTGCAAAAATATATGATGATAAAATAAAGCCACTTATAGATTCTTTGTCTGCAGCATTTAAAACAATATGCGAAGCTGTACAACCTGTTATAAATGCAGTATGGAATTTATCAAAACAAATTGCTAATAAGAAGATAAGTAAAAAAAGATTTATTAAATTATTGCAAAGTCAAGGAATTCAAAGAAATGAGATATACCAAATTGTAAAAAATAATAAAGAGCCATATACATATTTTAGATACTATAACATAGTTGATAATTTATCAGAAGATAAACAATGAAAAATAAAAAAACGATAGAAATAGTATTTTGTAAGAAAAAAACTATTTTAAAACTATTTGCTAATAAAAAAATGAAAACGAACACGATAGAAAAATGAGAAGAGGAAAGAAGGTGTATATCATGCTTTTGACAACATTAAAAATAGTATTTATATTCTTTCTAGTAATATTGTCATTATCTAAAATAACAAAAGAGATGAATCAAGAAAATAATGATAGTATTTCAAGAAGTATAATCAATATAATTGAAATAATTGTTAGTATAGCATTGATTTTCTTTATTTATAAAGTATAGGAGGTGCAAAAGATGAATGTTCAAGAAGTATTAGAAAATTACAATACATATAAGGCTAGAATTAGTATAACAGAAGCGGAAATACAAGAGTTGGAGAATGAAATTATTGATATTAAAAGTGCTAATTTAGATGGGATGCCTAAACCAAAAGGATATGTTGAATCTAGTATAGAAAATCAAGTAATAGACAGAGAAGATAAAATATCAGATAAAAAAAGATATATAAAAAATCTAGAATTAAAAATAAAAGTAGTAGAAGATCTTGTAAAGACATTAAAAAAGTATAATCAAGATGTTATAAAATCACGATTTTATGATATGGAATCAATAGAAGAAATTGCAGTAAAAAAGAACAAAACTTATGGTGCAATAACGAAAACAATAGAAAAATCAATTTTTAAAATGCAACGAGAATACAATAAAAGTAAAAAATTAT
>CAQRYF010000038.1 GCA_948875265.1 uncultured Clostridia bacterium | reverse complement strand
TTATAGTTGTCCCCTAAATATAAATTTAAAAATGAAATTATGTCAGAGAATTTAAAGTTTAGTTAATCCCCTTAAAATTAAATATAAAATAAAACACATAGTTATAACTCCGTTATTTTAATATAATATATAATCTATAGTGGCCTCAGATATTTAAATTGATTAAAACAAGAATGCAAATATATGATGATTTATAGTAGCATCATTATTGATATGTTTACAATGATTTTAAGTGTATCAGAAAATATTTTATCATTGATAATAACAAGAGTAGTAGCAAAAGAAAATTAAACAGAAAAACAGGATTAAGATATAAGAATAAGCAAAATTGAAACATGCCTTATTGTCAAACAAGAAGCGTTTGATGGTAAGACATGTTTTTTGTATAAAATATTATTAAATTAAGGGAAGGAATATATATTATAGTTTATATACTATTATTATAGGTTTACCACAAAAAAAGTGCAATCTTCGACAAAAAATATGAGGAGTGAGTGATATAATCAATATACTTTTCTATATTTATAAGAATTTAAATACCAAAATTCTATAAAAATAGAGATTGATTTCTCAATCTCTATCGCCCGTGAAAACGAGCCCTATGAGGAATGTATCCTCTTTTCTAAAAATAATATACAATAAAATAGTATATTTGTCAATTTTAATATATGCAAAAGTACAAAAAATATGCAAAATCAAACTAAGAGGAGGTGAAAAAATGCGACTAAAGTTAATATTTAACTTACAAAATGAACACTTTCCAATCCAATACCGAAAAAATATGATGAGTTTTATTAAATTATCTTTAAGTGATTATAATGAAGAATACTATAAAAGATTATATAACCAAAAAGATAATATCATAAAGCCTTATACTTTTGCGGTATTTTTAAAAGGAGCAAAATTTAAGGAAGAAGAAATTTGGGTAGAAGGCAAAAAAGTAGAACTAAATATGGCAATAGCAGATCAAGAAATAGCAGTTATATTATACAATTCATTTAATCATCAAAAACACAAAAAGTTTTCGATAGACAAAAATTCGATGACATTAGAAAATATTACTATGCTAGTAGAAAAAGAAATAAATGAAAATCAAGTTATGATTAAATTTATGTCTCCATTAATAGCGAGAAATAGACAAGATAGAAAAGATTATTATTATTCTTTTAATCACGAAGAATTCTTAGAAACATTAAAAATCAATATAAAAGAACAATTAAAAATAACTAATATTCCACTAGAATATGTAAATGATTTTAAAATAGAAACAATAGAAGGAAAAAAAGTAATCACAAAATTCTATGAGAAAAAAATAGAAGGAACATTAGGAACATTCAAATTATCAGGAAACAAAGAATTATTAAAATATCTGTATCAAGCAGGGATAGGAAGCAAACGTAGCAGCGGATTTGGAATGTTTCAAATTATATAAAGGAGGTGTAAAAGTTAGTGAAAACAAGAATATACTTGAAGGATTGGTTTTATAATGCTGGTATAGTAGGTTTTCTAAGAATATTAGAAGAAAATCAAGATGAATTTGCAACCATAAAAGAAAACTATATAGAATTTGAAACAGAAAAATTAAAAAACTTTGCTAGCTATTATTTTAACTACTTTTTCAAAAGATATAATGTAGCCCAAAAAACAGAAGAAAGAATAGAAAAATCATTTCAAAAAATAAAACACAATATTGAAATAGAAACAACAGATAAAGTAGAAAATAAGAATATACAAGAAAAAATAAAAGCAGAAAAGAAATATAGTAAACAAATACTAAAAACACAAATGGATAAAATCAAAAAAATAGATGAAGAAGTTTATAAAGAAATGTTACAAAATTATGAAACCATCGATAGTATTAAACAAAAAGAAGATAGCAAAAAACTAGAAGAAATAGAAAATAATCTAAAAGAAATATTAAACAAAGACCATATTAATAAACGATTAACAATGAACCTATTTAAAAGCATATTAAGTAAAAGTTATTTTGGTCAACCATCCTTTCTAAATGTAGTAAAAACAGCACTATCGTATGAAGAACAACAGGAGGTAATGTATAAAGATTATATCAGTAATATCATAGAAACAGATTACCTACGAGATATATTAGAAAACAAAAAACAAATGGAAACGATAAAAGTAGAAATAGAAGAAAAATTACAGAGCAACAGATTAACAAAAGAAGTAGAGTCTATTTATCGAAATATTCAAAAAAAATACATAGAAAAAGGAAAAAACATAGAAGAAATTCAAAAATATATGCAAGAAAGAGTATTCTCAAATTGTTATATGTGTGAAAATGCAAATACATTAACAAGTAGCTATTCAGAAAGTAACTTTGTACCACTAGCTATTAGTAGTGATAATATGAAAAACTTTTTCTGGAATCAAAAAGCAGAATTTCCAGTATGTGATATTTGTAAACTAATTTTATTTTGCATTCCAGCTGGAATTACCAGCATTACGAAGACAGTAAAAGAAAATGGACAATATAGAGAAAAAGAAATGTTAAGTTTTGTAAATTATGATACTGATGTAGAAGAATTAAAAAAATACAATGATAATTTTGGGATGGGAAGAAAAATTGATAAAAATATAGACAATCCATACAGCGAATTAATCTTAAATATAGTGGAGCAAGACAAAAAGATAAGTGAATGGCAATTACAAAACATATTTGTTGTTGAATTTGAAGCAGAATACTTAGCATTTAGCAGAATGGAATATTTTAATATCAAAAGATATGTAGCAAAATTCTTTAAAGATTATGCAAAATCTAAACTAAATACCATAACAGATTACCGATATAAATTAGAAATAGTAGATGCTATTTTAAAAAATAAAGACATAGAATATATCGTAAATCGACGTCTACGAGAAGATCTACAAAAGGATATTAGAAATGGATATCAATCCTATTTGGCAATACAAGTAAAAACAACCTTAGAAATATTAAAAAAGGAGGAAGAAAATTTGAAAGAAAAGATAGAAAAAGCAAATAAAAAATTAAAAGTAATGTTTAGCTTAGGTAATGATATATATTCACAATTAAAAAAAGACAAGAACGAAAACAAACTAGATGGATATATTTACAAAATGCTAAATAGTATCAAAGGAAATAGAAAAGATGAATTTGTAGATACTGCTATGAGAGTGATTTGGTCACAAGGAAAAGATATACCAGAAATATTAATCAAAAATAATGAAGGTGTAGATTGGAAAGAATTAGGACACAGTTTTATAGCTGGATTAACACAAGAAAGATATATGGTAAATAAGGAGGAAAATGAAAATGAATAAAAGAGGTCTAACAATAACAATGATATTTAAAGCACAAAGTTTAAACTATGGAGAAGGAATCGGAAACATATCAGAACTAAAAAAACTATCAAGAGGAGATGGAACAGTACATACCTTTGCATCAAGACAAGCTATACGATATGATATAGCAAGACTTGGAAATAAAATGTTTGGATGGAATTTAGAAGTAGTAGACAAATCAAAAGGAACGGTACAATTTAAGGATGACCTAACCATAAAAGATTCCCAAGAAATGGACTTATTTGGATATTTTAAAACTGCTAAAAAATCAGATAAGAATGAGACGGGAGGATCAGATGTTAGAAGTGCAGCAGTAAGACTAAGTCATGCAATTTCTCTAGAAGATTATAAAAGCGATATGGAATTTTTAAATAATAAAGGATTAGCAGATAGAATTAACGAATTTCCTAATTTAGCTAATATAGAACAACATTTAAGCTTTTACACCTATACGGTAACCATTGACTTAGAAAAAATAGGAAAAGATGGAGAAATCGAGTTAGGAGCAGAAGAAAAAGCAAAAAGAGTAAATCAATTAATGGAGATTATCAAGATATTAAATCGAGATATTAGAGGAAGACAAGAAAATCTAAGCCCATTATTTGTAATAGGTGGACTTTATGACATTAATACACCATTCTTTTTAGGAAGAATAAAACTAGAAGGAAATGAAGGAAACTTTAAAATTAATACAGATATATTAAAAGATACAGCAACAATGAAAATAGGAGAAAATGAAATAGCAAAAGATACAAAAATAGGAATGGTAAAAAGTATATTCCAAAATGAAAAAGAAATAGAAGAAAAATTTGAAGGAAAAGTATCAACAATTCAAGAATTCTTTGAAGAATTAGAAAGCCAAGTAAGTAACTATTACGAGCAAACAAAATAAAAGAAAGGGTGGTTTATTTGAAAATTTTAAAACTAAAATTATTTCAAGAAACAGCATGCTATAAAAAGCCATTTGCTTTTAAAGTAGCAGAAACGTATCCATTACCACCTTATTCAACTGTAATAGGAATGTTTCATAAAATTATAGGAGCAAAGCCAGGAGAATATTTTCCAATGAATTTATCCATTCAAGGGGAATATGAAAGTATTTTTAGTAATTATCAAAACTTGAGAATGTATAAAGGAAAAGGACAAGTAACTGCTATGCCAAGAAATGTACATCAATTGTTAAATGTAAATTTAGTTATTCACATGAAAGCAGAAGATGAAATAGTGGAAGAAATCTATCAAAATATTATACAAGGAAAAGAAACATTTACATTAGGAAGAAATGAAGATTTAGTAAGAGTAGATGAAGTTAAAATAGTAGAAGAACCTCAAATGGTAGAAGGGGATATTATTAATAAATATAATGCTTATATACCAGTACATTTAGAAGAGGATATAAAAGGAATTAATTACAGGTTAAATACTACTTATAAGATAGAAAAAGATTTAAGAAAATGGGACAAGGTAGATGTAAAATATGTGGAAAAGCATACCAAAGAATGCTTAGAAGAAGTATTACAAGATGAAGATGGAGATTATATCTATTGGTATCAATAAAAAAGAGGTGATAATTATGCTATATGCAAAATCAAATCCAGAAGAATCAATTACGCAGCATACACAAGAACTATTAAAGAACTTAGAAATTTTGAAAGAAACCTATGGAGAAGAAATTCAAAATAAGCAGGGATTTGAGGAAGAGAGATTTTGGGAGCTATTAAAAATAATATGTACATATCATGATATAGGAAAAGTATATACTCCGTTTCAAAATGAAATAAGAAAAAATATTGGATTAGAAGCAATAAAAACAGAATTTAATTATAAAGAAATCAAACATGAGCAGTTATCACCGTTATTTGTACCAACTATAAAATTTGAACTTACAAAAGAAGAAAAAAAGATAGTCTATCAAGCTATCTTTTATCATCATGAAAGGAAAAATAGTGACATTTCAGAAGAATTAGTACAAAAGGTTATAGAAAAAGACATTTTGCCAAGAATAAATGAATTAGAAGAACAGCTGGGAATCGAATTGAACCAAAATCCCAAAAGAATATACATCAATAAAGTAAGGCAAATAGAAAGAATTACGAAGAAATACCAATATTACAAAGAATATTGCTTATTGAAAGGATTGTTACATCGATTAGACCATAGTAGTTCAGCTCATATAGTAATCGAAAACAAAGAAAAACAGAAATTAGATAAATTAACAAAAAAATATATGAAATTATCTGGCTATCAGTTAAATGATTTACAAGAGTTTGCACATAGTAATCATAATAATAACTTAGTAGTAATTGGTTCAACTGGAATGGGAAAAACAGAAGCAGCATTATTATGGAGTAAGAGTAGTAAAGCTTTTTTTACCTTACCTATTCGAATCAGTATTAATGCTATCTATGACCGTATCAAAGAAAAAATAGGCTATGAAGATGTAGGATTATTACACTCAACAGCATTAGATTATTTAGAAGAAAAACAGGAATTTGAAAATGAAGAAACAATTTATGAACAAACTAAAAATTTAAGTAAAAGAGTAACAACTTGTACAATAGATCAAATATTTCCTTTTGTTTTTAAATATAAAGGATATGAAAAAATATATGCAACTTTAAGCTATTCAAAAGTAATTATAGATGAAGTGCAAGCTTATTCGCCAGAAATAGTGGCAGTTATTTTAAAGGGACTAGAAATGATACACGAGATAGGTGGCAAATTTATGATTATGACGGCAACTCTTCCAAGAATTTATAAAGAAAAATTAGAAGAAATGGGAGTACAATTCGAATATCAAAAATTTATAAAACCTACCCAAAGACACAAAATAGAGTTAATAGACAAAAAAATAGAGGAAGACATAGAAGAAATTCTTGAAAAAGGAAAAAAAGAAAAGGTATTAATAATAGTAAATACAGTAGATAAAGCAATAGAAATGTATCAAAAACTTTCCACAAAAACAATCAATGTGAAATTGTTACATTCCAGATTTATCCAAAAAGATAGAAACGAAAAAGAAAATCAAATAAAAGTGTTCTCAGACAATAGAAATGAAAATGGAATATGGATTACAACACAAATTGTAGAAGCCTCATTAGATATTGATTTTGATAGTTTATATACAGAAATTTCTACCTTAGATAGCTTATTTCAAAGATTAGGAAGATGTTATAGAAGTAGAGAATATAAAGGAATGCAAAGTAATGTACATATTTATACGAAAGAACCAACAGGAGTTGGAAAAAATAGTGTATATAATCTAGAAATAGTAAAAAAAGGAAGTAAAATGTTAGAAGATTACAATGGAAAAATTTTAGAAGAGGAAGATAAAATTTTACTGGTAGACGAACTATATTCCAAGAAATGCTTAGAAGGAACAGATTTCTTAGAAGATTTTAAAGAAAGTATGAAAGTTTTAGATAGTATTATTGATTATGATATTGACAAAAAGAAGGCACAAAAGCTATTAAGAAATATAGAAAATGTAACAGTAATACCAAAGAAAATTTATGAAGAAAATATCACATTATTTGAGCAATATGAACAAGAAAATAACTATAAAAATAGACATGAGTTAAAAAGAAAAATTAAAAAACTTACCACTACAATTAGTCGAAAAAAAGCAGAAATATTAAGAGAATACATAAGTAAAATTCCTTATTTAAAAGAAAAAGAGGAGATAGTATGTATTGACTTAAAATATGATAAAGATAATGGATTAATACTAGAAAGAGACAAGAAATATGAATTAGAAGAAAGATTTTGTGATTAGGTGATAATATGAATATTACGGGAGTTATGATATATTATTATTTTATATGTGAAAGAAAACTATGGTATTTTGCAAATGAAATTAACATGGAGCAAAATAGCGAGTTAGTATCAATTGGAAAAATATTAGATGAAGGTAGTTACACAAGAGAAAAGAAAAACATACTAATTGATAACACCATAAATATAGATTTTATTAAAAATGGAGCAGTTTTACATGAAGTAAAAAAGACAAAAGCAATCGAAGAAGCAGGGATTTGGCAAGTAAAATATTATATGTATTACCTAGAAAATAAAGGACTAAAAAATATAACAGCTAAAATAGACTTTCCCTTACTAAGAGAAACAAAGGAAATTACTTTAGAACAAGAAGATAGGGAGATATTAGAAAATGTAATAAAAAATATAGAAGAAATTGCAAGAAAAGACAAACCGTCAAAACCAATTGGACAAAAAATATGTAAGAAATGTGCTTATTATGATTTGTGCTATGTCTGCTAGAATGCGATATATTAGGAAGGAATAGAAAATGAAACAATCTTATTATTTATATAAAAGTGGAAGAATACAAAGAAAAGATAATACACTTGAAATTATATACAAAGATAATACTAAAAAAACGATTCCAATTGAGCGTGTAGATGATATCTACGTTATGACTGAATTTGATTTTAATACTACTTTACTCAATTTTTTAGGAAAGTATGGGATATCAGTGCATTTCTTTAATTATTATGGTTTTTATACAGGAACTTATTATCCTAAAGAAACATTGGTATCAGGAAAACTACTTGTTAAACAAGTAGAAGCCTATACAAATCAGGAAAAAAGACTAAAAATAGCAAAGGCATTCATAGAAGCAGCTTCTTATAATATATATAGAAATTTGACGTATTATAATAATAGAGGAAAAGATGTAAAAGACTTTATGAAAGAAATTGATTACTTGAGAAAGCAAATTGATTTATGCAAAGATGTACAAGAGTTAATGGGGATAGAAGGAAATATTAGAAAAGTATATTATGATACATGGAATATCATAATTAATCAAGATATTGGATTCGAAAAAAGAGTGAAAAATCCACCAGATAATGCCATCAATTCTTTGATTTCTTACGTAAATACGATAATTTATACAAGGTGTTTAAGTGAGATTTATAAAACACAATTAAATCCTACTATTAGTTATCTACATGAGCCATCTGAAAGAAGATTTTCTTTATGTTTAGATGTTGCAGAGATATTTAAGCCAATCATTGCAGATAGATTAATTTTTTCAATGTTAAATAAGAAGCAAATTACAGAAAAGGACTTTGAGAAAAATTTAAATTTTCTCTATATAAAAGACAAAGCAAGAAAAGAGATAACAAAACAAATTGATAGTAGATTACAAACTACAATTATGCACAAAACTTTAAAAAGAGAAGTAAGCTATGAATATTTAATTAGATTAGAAATTTATAAGTTAATAAAATATTTAACAGAAGATATTCCGTATGAAGGGTTTAAAATGTGGTGGTAATATGTATGTGATTTTAGTTTATGATATTAATTTGGAAGAAAAAGAAGGACAAAAAGTATTGAGGAATGTTTATAAAATTTGCAAAAAATATCTAGTACACATTCAAAATTCTGTTTTTGAAGGAGAATTGTTGGAGTCTCAAATGTTAAAATTAAAAACAGAATTAAATCGTTACATTCGTGATGATAAAGATAGTGTGATTGTTTTTAAGAGTCGAAGTCAACGATGGTTAGATAAAGAGTTTTTAGGAATGATAGAGGATGATAAGACTTCTAATTTTTTGTAAAGAATTTTTATCTGTCGATGTATAGTTGCGTAAAAAATAACTATGTATGACAGATGTGATTTTTTATTAAATATTAAGGTTTTATAATTTGTAAGAAAAATAAATTAATGTAATTATTACTAAATTGCTTTTATCGACAGAATGAGGCTTTAAAAGAGTTAAATTTATAGCATTTCTAAGCTACCAGTTTTAATATAAATATCGTAGAATGTAAATACTAATAATCCTAAAAATGAAGAGTTGAAGGTAAGGTTTTAATATAAATATCGTAGAATGTAAATTTGGATTAGAAGCACAAGCAGGAGGAACAGCATTTTGTTTTAATATAAATATCGTAGAATGTAAATTGATTTCCTCCTAGATTTTTATATTGCTCAAATAATGTTTTAATATAAATATCGTAGAATGTAAATAACAATTACAACAGTACAGCAAGCAAATGAATGGGTTTTAATATAAATATCGTAGAATGTAAATTTTAATAATGATTCGGTGTTTTTAACTCCATCTATTGTTTTAATATAAATAGAGTAGAATGTAAATGCTATTGCAATTACTATATAACTGGTAATTTCCTCACGTTTTAATATAAATAGAGTAGAATGTAAATATTACAGCTAATTTACTTTCTAATCTTCTACATTGGTTTTAATATAAATATAGTGGAATGTAAATTCGGCATCTTCTCTTTGTCACCCAAAAGCAAACATTTTTAATGTAAATAAAATAGAAAGCAAAAAAGCCAACATCATTATAATGTTGGCTAAAATTATATAAAAATGACCATTACATTAAAACCCAATAATCTCATTATAAATCTCAATTGCATAATTATCCGTCATACCAGAAACATAATATAAAATAGCTCTATAAAAGTCTTGTTTACTAGAATCATCAAAAATAACTTTATTCTTTAAATTGAATTTTTCCCTATCAACATGATTGTAATAATTGTATAAAAACTTTGAAAAATCATCATATAATTTTGGATAAAATTTTTGTAAACCTTGAACAGAAGATAAGGCGCTAATATCATTAAAACAAGACTTTAGAGTATTATAAATTTCTGATAAAACAATTTTAAAAAATCTTGTAGAAGGTTTAATCTTATTACATAGATATATATTCTTATAGTTAAATTGCTTAATTTTATTTATTAAACTAAATGCTTCATTAGAAAAACATAATCCTTTTTCAGGTGAAGAATTTCTACACAAATCTGAGACTAAGAAATTTATTATAAAAGTATTAGTTATTTTACTATTTGAAGAATCATAATTTAATAAAGAATATAATTCATCTAAATGTTCATCTAAAATTCCTAAAGTAATAGCATCTTCTATATCACGACCAAGATAAGCAATCTTATCAGAGACTTTAACTACACAAGCTTCCCATGTATAAGGAGAAAACTGATTTGGATATTTATAATCTTTTAAATCTATAAACTCATCCCTTGGCTTAATACAATTTTCATCAATTTCTCCACAATGTGAAATAATACCATCTCTTACAGCGTAAGTTAAATTCAAATTTTGTTTAGATTTATTGTCATCTTCTAATAATTCAATATAATCTACTAATTCTAACCCATTTTTTTCATGCCAAAAAGGATAACCTAAATCCTTATTTGAAAAATCAGATAATATATGTTCACCTTCATGTCCAAAAGGACTATGACCCAAATCATGAGCTACAGAAATAGCCTTTGTTAATTCAGTATTTAAACCTAAATAATTAGCAATCGTATAACTAATCGATTCCACATGAGTTACATGTTCAATTCTAGTACAAATATGATCATTTCCAGGAGAAAAAAACACCTGAGTTTTATGCTTTAATCTTCTGTAAGCAGTTGAGTGTATAATTCTAGTATAATCTCTTTGAAACTCACTTCTAATGTCAATATTTCTAGAATATAAAGGAGAAATTCTAGAAATAGAATTATTCCATTTTGAACTATTAGTATTTGTCGCCACATCTATAAACAAATTTTTCATATAATCATTCCTCCGAGGGCAATTATAACATTAAATTATTAAAATAACAATTGAAATGTAAACAGAAAAGTAAATTGTATTTCTATAATTTTTAAGAAAAAATCAGTTGAAAAAAGTAAAATAGAAATGTATAATATAAAAAATGAAAGGAGATAAAAAATGTTTAATTTAGTAAAAGATGAATTTGATGAAAACTCAGATGACATATTAGCATCTATTAATAAAATGTTAGAAAAAAATGAAAAAGAAAAGCAAGAAAATAAAAAAGAAAAAAGGGACTAAGGTGATAACATGAATATAATTTATATTATGGGAAAAAGCTCATCTGGAAAAGACACAATATTTAATATTATAAAAAATAAGCTAAAAGTAAATACATATATAATGTATACAACAAGACCTATTAGAGAAGGAGAAGTGCCAGGTGAGACATATAACTACATTTCAGATAAAGAAATGCAAGAATATGTAGAAGGAAAGAATAAAAATAAGTTGATTGAATCAAGAACATACCAAACAATTCATGGACCTTGGACATATGCAACAATTGCGGATGAGCAATTTAATACACAAGAAGATTTAATTATGTTAGGTACTTTAGAATCTTACAATAAAGTTAAAGAGTACTTCAAGGATAAAGTGATTCCAATATATATAGAAGTAGAAGATGGAATAAGATTAGAAAGAGCCTTAAAAAGAGAAAAAGAACAAAAGGAACCTAAGTATACAGAATTATGTAGAAGATTTCTTGCTGATAGTAAAGACTTTTCAGAAGAAAATATAAAAAATGCAGGAATAGAAAAAAGATTTCAAAATATAGAATTACACAGATGTATTGATGAAATTATAGAATATGTAAATAAGCAAGAAAAATAGAGCAAATGAGAGAAAAGAAGAGAAAATGTATAATTTTAAACAAAGGCAGGAGGCTTTAAATCGCAATTAAGACTAATATAAACCCAAATGGAATTTGGAATATTTAGCCAAAAATTGTATAATATATATCGATGGTGCATTATTCTAGTCATACAAACTTTACGAGGGTGGGGCTAAAAATCCACTAAAGGGCACATCGTTGAAGTTTCTTGTTTGTGCGCGAAATGCCAGTTTTGTGTGTATTCAGGGAGTAAAGAGATTAGGGTATTATGTAATGGCATACATATGATTCCCTGGTTTCGTGGAGGCTTAAATAAAATTTAAGTTAAACCTATGTTGAGTGCCAAGACACAAAATACATAGAGTAGCCTGTCTCGAGTGAATGTATTGGGATTAATTTTATCATAAATAATATTTAATTATGGCCAAATTAATTTTATTTTTAGGTTATGAAATTGCATTTGCAAAAAAGACTAGTAAAGTATTAAATGTATGTTAAGGAAAACTTCTAGAATGTTTGCTTACCAAAGCATAGAAGTCTAGGGATTAAGGTACAGATTTAAGTGGCGATCTGGTGTCTATATTATATATAGATGTTTCCCTTAAACGGAAACGGCTATAGCAGTAATGCTAAGCGGGAAATAGAGAAATTCAACTAGACCTAAACTGTAAAATTTACTTAGACTTTGACCATCTATCTTAAAATAAAAAATTAAAAAGACCAAAAAGAATATATTCTATGGTCTTTTGTGTTTAAATAGAAAAAGGAGAATAATGAAAAAGTGAATATTACACAAGAAAGTAAAGAAAATAAGGAAAATAAAAAAAGTAAAAAAGAACACTCCAATATAAAATGGTTTATTCAAGTATTTATATCAACATTTATATTATCAATGATATTTTCATATATATCAGCAAATGGAGTATCACAATTAAGTTTAATACCTGCAATATTAATTTTGATACTGGTTATAGGTATGGGAATATTTTTTGATATTATAGGAGTGGCAGTAACTGTTGCTAATGAACATGAATTTCATGCAAAAGCAACTAAAAAAGTAAAAGGTTCAAAAGACTCTATAAAACTAATAAGAAATGCACCTAAAGTGGCTAATATATGTGCTGACGTTATTGGAGATATATGTGGGGTGTTAAGTGGAGCTATAAGTGCATTAATATCTATAAAGATAACTGAACAATTTGGATTATCATTTAACTTACAATTTCTTTTTAGTGCAATAGTTGCAGCTGTAACCGTTGGAGGAAAGGCTTTAGGAAAAGATGTAGCAAATAATAATTCAACACAGATAGTTCATGCAGTTGGAATTATTCTAAATAAATTTACTAAAAAGTAAGAGACTATTCTTGCTTTTTTTTGTTAATATGTAATAGAATAACTAAAAATAGAAAATAATAAAAAGAGGTGATCTTTTGAAAGCGTTAATAACAGGAGCATCTTCAGGAATAGGAAGAGATATGGCAAGAGTACTTGCAAGCAAAGGATATGATTTAGTTTTAGTTGCTAGAAATAAAGAGGAATTACAGAAAATAGAAAAAGAATTAAGAGAAATAAATAAAATAAATATTGAAACAATATCTATGGACTTATCTATAGAAGAAAATTGTAAAGAATTACACAAAAAAGTACAAAATGTGGATATCTTAATTAATAATGCAGGGTTTGGAGATTGTGGAAATTTCACAAAAACATCTTTAAATAAAGAAATTAATATGATAAATACTAATATAGTAGCATATCATATTTTAACAAAACTATATTTAATTGATATGAAGACAAGAGGAGATGGAAAGATACTAAATGTAGCATCAATTGCAGGATTTATGCCAGGGCCATTAATGTCTACATATTATGCTACAAAAGCATATATAGTAAGATTATCAGAAGGAATAAGAGAAGAACTAAATAAAGAGAATTCAAAAGTGCAAATTAGTATCTTATGTCCAGGTCCTGTAAAGACAAACTTTAATAAAGTAGCAAATGTTAGATTTCATATGAGAGAAGCAAATAGTATGCAAGTTGCAAAATATGCAATAAAAAAATTAGAACAAGGAAAGTTTTATATTATTCCAGGATTGGATGTGAAACTTGCTAAAATAGGAGCAAAATTGACTCCATCAAATTTGACTAGTAAAATAACATATATGATACAAAAAAGAAAAATAGGAAAATAAGGTTAAAGAAATTGCCAAAAAGAAACAGTTCTAATGGCAATTTTTTAGTTGACAAATACAAACAAATATTCTAAAATTATTATAGGTGATATTATGGAAAAACAAATATTACACATAGATGTTAATAATGCATTTTTAAGTTGGACAGCAGTTGATATGCTAAAAAAAGGATATAAAATAGATATAAGAGAAATACCATCAATTATTGGTGGAGATGAGACGAAAAGATCTGGAATAGTACTTGCAAAAAGTATGAAAGCAAAGGAATTTGGAATTAGAACAGCACAGACTATTTATCAAGCTAGATTAAAATGCCCAAATATTCAAGTTTTTCAATCAGATTTTAAAGTATATAGAGAATACTCAGATAAATTATATAATCTTTTATTGCAATATACAGACAAAATAGAAAGGTTTAGTATAGATGAATGTTTTTTAGATATGACAGAATATTTAATGAAAGATACTTTAATAAATAAAGCAAAAGAGATTAGTAAAAGAGTAAGAGAAGAACTTGGATTTACTGTAAATATTGGTGTTGCAAATAATAAATTACTTGCAAAAATGGCATCAGATTTTACAAAACCAAATAGAATTCACACATTATATAAAGATGAAATACCTAAGAAAATGTGGATTTTACCAATTTCAGAGTTATTTATGTTAGGAAAAAGAACTGTTCCAAAATTATATAATATGCAGATAAAAACAATAGGAGATTTAGCCAGAAGTGACAAAGAAATCCTAAATAAAAAATTCGGAAAACATGGTATTCAAATGTGGGAATATGCGAATGGAATTGATAATTCAGAAGTAAAATATATTAAAGAAAAGCCAAAGGGAATAGGAAATTCAATCACACTACCAAGAAATATTTCAGATATTCAAGAATTAGAAAAAATACTTCTTGCATTGACTGAGCAAGTGACGTACAGGCTACGAAGATATGATTTATTAGCTAAAACAGTAAATGTACAGCTAAGAACAAAGGAATTTGAAGATACATCACATCAAGGAAAATTATTTACTGCTACATCTGGAACAAAAGAAATTTATAATAAGGCTAAAGAATTATTAGAGCAGATGTATAAAAAAGGAATACAAATTAGGCTAATAGGAGTAAGAGTAGATAATTTGATTGAAAAAGACGAATGCCAAATATCTTTATTTGATAGTAAACAAAATGAAAAACAAGATAAATTAGATAAAGTCGTAGATGAATTAAAATTAAAATACGGATATAATTTAATAACAAGAGCAGGTAAAATGGATGTAGGAGGCTTATTAAAACTAAAAGATATAGAAAAATAGGAGTAAGACATGTATGAAATAAAATATAATAATAAAAAAATAGAATACACATTAGTAAGATTAAAGATAAAGAATATGTATATTCAAATTAAAAATGAACAAGTAATAGTGAAAGCTCCAATAAAATTAAATGAAAAGTATATTAACGAATTTGTTAATAAAAAGTCAAAGTGGATTTATGAAAATTTAGAAAAAAGTAGAAAAACGAGTAAAACAGAGAATATAGAACAACAAGATATATATAGGCTATCAGAAATAGTTAAGGAAAGTGTAGAAAAATATTCTAAAATTTTGGAAGTAAAACCTGGAAAGGTTAGAATAAAAGATATAAAGTATGCCTGGGGAAGTTGTTCGAGTAACAGAAATATTTCTATAAATATGCATTTGGCAAAAAAACCCAAGGAAGTAATAGAATATGTAGTACTCCATGAGATGTGTCATTTGATACATATGAATCATTCAAAACAATTTTGGAATCTAGTAGAAAGAAATATGCCAAAATATAAAGAGTATAAGAAAAAATTAAAGAACTAACTTGCATACATAGTATAATTGGTTTATAATAAAAACAATAAAAATTGGGAGAAGTAAGAATGTGGAATAGAAAAGAACTAAAATCTAAAGCCAAACTAGTAGTTAAAAAAAGTTATTGGACTACATTAGTAGTTTGTTTTTTAATGGCATTATTCACAGGAGAGTTTGGTACATCTATAGTAGGTATCTGGCAATCAAATGATTCAATTGACCCAAATTATATAATAAATAATGAAAATATAATAATGAATAACACAATAGATGAAGAACAAAAACAAGAAATATCAGCGCAAGCAATGTTTAATCAAAAAAACATAAAAGAGAAATTAAATGAAACACAAATAAAAATAATAGATGGAATTGAAGCAAATTTAAATAGTGCAACAAAATCACAAAAATATATATTTAAAATATGGGATGCAATAAAATTCTTTGATTTACATCTAAACATATTAGGAATTAAACTATGTATTGCAGCAGTAATTTCAGTAGGTTTTATAATATTTATAGCAGAACCACTTATAGTTGGAGGAAAAAAGTATTTTCTAAAGGTTAGAATAAATAATGCAACAAAGATTGGAGTGCTTGGAGAAGTATTTAAAAAAGAAAATTGGATAAATATTACAATAACAATGTTTCTAAAGAATTTATATATTATACTTTGGTATCTAACAATTATTGGAGGAATAATAAAATCTTATGAATATAGAATGATCCCATACATATTAGCAGAAAATCCAAAAATAAAAAATAAAGAAGCTTTCAAACTTTCAAAACAGATGATGAAGGGAAACAAGTGGAAAACATTTATATTAGATATATCTTTCTTAGGATGGAATTTATTATCAGTAGTAACATTTGGACTATTAAAGATTTTATATGTAAATCCATATAATGCAGCAACAAATGCAGAATTATATATGTCGCTTAGAAATAATGCGATAAAAGAGAAATATCAATATTATGAATCACTAAATGATAAAAATCTAAAATAATATAAAAGAAAAAATAGTAGTAAAAATAGAAAAAATTACTACTATTTTAAATTTTTGTAATAAGATGAAATTAAAATACTATATTTTATAATAATATAAT
>CAQRYF010000037.1 GCA_948875265.1 uncultured Clostridia bacterium | reverse complement strand
TGGATAGCTTGTGCTTCTCTAATTGGTTGGCGATATATACCTCCAATACGGACTTTCACCGATTAGCTAAACGACATGCCTGTCGCACATACAAAAAACGAATACCCTTATCTTTCTAAGGGTTATTCGCTTTTTTATTCTAATATATTCTTAATATACTCCTATCCATTTATGTTGTCAACGCTAGTTTTTTTTTACTTTCTTTGAGCTTTTTATAATAACTTGCAATTAATTCATCAAGTTCAACACTTAATTTATAAGTTATCGCATAATCATCACCTTGTTCAATACTTTTATTTAATTTATCTCTTAATTTACATATTTCTTCATTTAACATACAAATCTCTCCTTTTTATTCAATTTATCTTTTGTATATTTATAAATTAACACATTATTTTATCCAAGTCAAGTATTTTCAAGGGTTTTTGCCAACTTTCGTAAGACCTTTTTGTTTATTTTTCGACATACTTTGACAATAAAAAACGGTATACTTATCTTTTTTTGGTAAGTACCGTTTTTATAACATTTTTTACGTTTCTATTTTTATACAATTTTCTCTAATTTCTCACAATAGAAATCAACATTTTTTCTTCTTTAAATACATCATTTAACACTTGACTTAAATATTCTACATTTATCCCTTCTATTTCTTCTAAATAGTCAAAACTATTTATTCCTTTAAAATAATCTGCCAGAAACATCCTTGATATATCTACTACATCATTATATTCTTTTACATATCCACCATAAATCATTTTCTTCATTCTGTTAAAATCATCTTCATTAATTCCATTATCTTTTAATTTATGAATTTCCCCTTTTAAACCTTCATACACCTTTTCGGGATTATTCGATTGTCCAGTTATTAAAACATGTGCATATGTTTTTGAAAATTCATAATCTAAACTTGGTTGTGAAGAAATTACTCCTTCATCATATAACTCTTTATATAAATTAGAACTTCTTCCTATTAATAAATTTAACAATATTTCTATTGCTATATGTTTTCTAATGATTTCATTCTTATTTTCAATAGAGCATTTATCTCTGCTGTCTTTAATGCCTATTGTATATAAAGGTCTACTAACTTCTAATTTTTGCTCTATCTTTTCTTGTACTATACTTTCTGGTTCCTCTGGATAAATTCTCTCAATTTTACCATTTGCCTTTTTCTCTATTAATCTTTTCTTAATCTCTTCTATCATCTTTTCCGGTTCAAAATCACCACATACAACTAGCGCCATATTAGATGGATTATAAAATGTATTATAACACTTATATAATATATCTTTATCTATTCTACTAATTGTCTCTATTGTACCCGTTATATCTATTTTAATTGGATTGTTATGATACATTGCTTGCATCGCATTTAAGTATACCCTCCAATCTGGGTAATCATCATACATCATTATCTCTTGCCCTATAATTCCCTTTTCTTTTTCTACATTTTCATCTGTAAAATAAGGATGTTGTACATAATCCATTAATTCATCCATAGCTTCATAAAAATTGTCTGTACTCTCAAATAAATAAGCTGTATGATCATTTGTAGTATATGCATTTGCTTCTACTCCCAATGATGTTAGAACATCTAGGCTATTTGTCCCATTCTCTTGTTCAAATAATTTATGCTCTAAAAAATGTGCGACACCCTTTGGCACTACTGTTTCTTTTTCCTCTCCAGGTACAATAAATGTACTATCATTTGATCCATAATTTGTTCCCCAAATTATATACTTCTTTTGAATACCTGGTTTTGGTATAATCATAACAGTTAAGCCATTATCTAACTTTTCTAAATATAGTTTTTCTTTCACTTTTAAATTTTCAATAACTTGCATTTTATCCTCCTAATCTGACCAAGGGGACGCGCCCCTTAATCATCAACTTCGTTCTCATCCTTCACCTATTGACTAGGGGGTGCGTCCCCTTGGTCACCCTTAATCAGTCTCTTAAAAAATAAACTGTGTTAATACTAACTTTATTAGCAATATCTTGAACTTTTTGTTTATCTATATTTTGTACTTTGCTTATATATTCTTCTGGAGTTACTTTTGTTCCAGACATTTCTTGTCCAAAATAATAAGTTATACCTGTATCTTGTTCATCATCTATTGTTTTTATTGCTGCTATAATTCCTTTTTTAGCATTTTCGATTTCCTCTTCTGTAAACTCTCCTTTTTTCATTTCTTCAATTTGTTCTTTTATTAATTCCAAAGCTTTTTCATAGTTTCCTATTTCTATACCACAATTAACAAAAATGTTGTTTTTTTGTCTCATATAGCTCGAACTTGCTACATATGCTAAATTTGCTTTTTCTCTTACATTTTGAAACATTTTAGAATTAGCAGAACCCCCTAAAATACTATTATAAATTAATGTATCATATTTTAATTCTTCCTTATCAATATCAACATCTAATCCAAGTAATAGTTTACCTTGTGTAACTTCCATTGATTCTGTTACTATATTTTCCTTATCTTTTCTTTCTTTCCCTCCTAAATCTGGTAAAACGTAATCTGGCTTTCTATCTACTAATTTCTTTATATTATCATTTGACTCAATTATATTATCAATATTTTCATCTACCATTCCTGATACAAATATATCTATTTTACAGCTATTTATTAATTTCTTATAATATTCATATGCATTTTTTCCATCAATTTTTTCTAGGTCTTCTATATATCCAAATTTATATAATCCATATGGTTGATTTTTATACATTTCTTCTATACATCTATCTAATGCATATCTAGCTTTATTATCAATTTTGCCCTGAATTCTTTGTTTTATATTATTTTTTTCTTGTTTTACATATTCTTCTTTAAAACTTTCATTTTCTATATATGGATTAAATACAATTTCTAATAACTTTTCTATAGATGTTTTCAACATATCTCCATCTTTTTGTGGCAAAAAGTTATCATTAACTGTTTCTATATAAAATTTTAATATTTGATTATCTCCTGTTTTATCTAAACCACAATCAAAACTTGCACCATACATTCCTTCCATTGTTCTACTAATTTCTTCCTGTGTCTTCATATTTTTAGATCCTCTTCTTAAAATAGTAGAAATAAATGCATTCTTAGTTACATTCTCTCTATTTAGTTTTGTAGTTAAAAATACAGATATTAAATTTGTTTTGAATTTATCTGTTTTTATAATGTGCAATTTAATACCTTCTTTTAATTTTTTTTCTATATATTCCATTTTTCTCCTCCTTTTATGTATTATTTATCATTTATGATTTTATTATACTATTTAATTGAAATTTTGGAGACAGAGCAAAAATTTCAAAAATAAAAATTGGAAGCTTTGAGTATTAATACACCTCAACTTCCAATCCCCAATTTTCAAATTAAAATTTTCTTTTTCTTGCTGCCTCTGACTTTTTCTTTCTCTTTACACTAGGTTTTTCATAATGTTCTCTTTTACGAACTTCTTGCAATACTCCATTTCTTGCACATTGTCTCTTAAACCTTTTTAAGGCATCTTCTATATTACCATTATTAACTTTTATTTCTGACATTTATATTCCCCTCCTTCCGGTCCATACATATATGTATGTGGGATAACCCTTTTAACGATATCCATTATACATTAAAGGCTATAACTTGTCAATAGCTAGAACTCAAATAATACTGCTTTCTTTTCCTTTAATGATTTTTGTACATCTATTATTCTTTGATTACTTGATCCTCTAAATTTTAATGTTATATCTTTTTTATCTTCTTCAAATTTACCATCTACTACAACATCTAAATATGATAATAACTCTGGTGTCTCCTCCCAATGTTTGCACATTCCATCCATTACATCATTATCAAATGTATATCCTGTATAACACCATATATTTTTTTCTGGAAATTTCTCTTTAACTTTTCTAACTAATGGTAATAGTCCTTGTTGATTTACATGCTCTAAAGGCTCTCCTCCTAATAAAGATAATCCTGAAACATATGGATGGTCCATTTCTTTTATTACTTTATCTATTTCTTCTTCTGTAAATTCTTTTCCGTAATTAAAATCCCATGCTTCACTATTAAAGCAATTTTTACAATGATGATTACATCCACTTACAAAGACTGATACTCTAACTCCTAATCCATTTGCTATATCTGCTTTTTTTATATCTGCATAATGCATATCTATCAACTTCCTTTTCTTTTAATTTTATTTTAAATAAATGGTATTAAACTTCTTATGAATCCATTTGTTAAAGGTATAAACCATAGTATAATTCCCAATACAATTACTATTGCTAATGTTATTCCAGCTGCAATCATATCTTCTCTTTTGATTTCTTTAACTCTTTCCATATTTGGTTTGTTTCTAAAAAGTGTTTTTACAAGATATATCAAGCTTTTAAAGCTACCTATCTCACTAGCATTTTCTTCTTGATAATCTATCTTCTCTGATACTTTATCTTCCTTAGTATCCTTATATGTCTTCTTCTTTGAATTTTGAGATTTCTGATTATTTCTATAATATTTATTTATTTGTTCGTTATCTGTTTCTTTTTGTAATTCTTTATCATATTGTTCTTTTAAAAACTCATCTGAAAGAATTTTATATGCTTCATTAATATCTTTTGACTTTTCTTCAGCATATTCTCTTTTTTCTCCATCATATATATCTGGATGATATTTTTTTATTAAAACTTTATATGCTTTTTCAATAACTTCTTTTGATGCCCTTGGGTTTACTTCTAATATTTCATAATAATTTTTCATAATCTTTCTCCAAATTCTATATTTTATTCTTCTGTTTTACTACGCATTTATTCTATATCAAAAAAAAGAAAATAGCAATATTAATTTGCTACTTTCTCTCTTTTATTTAATAAAATTTTTCATCATGATCTTAATATGTTTTTTTATATTTTACATAGAATACTATACTTAGTATAATTCCTATTAATGCCGATATTGACGCTACTTTTCCTACACCAGTTTTTGGTAATATTGATTGTGCTTTACTATCTATAATTTTGGTTCCTTCTTTTTGTTTAGTTACTCCATCACTATCTTTTTTAGCTGAACCACTTCCATTTAAAATACTGTTATTTGAGTCATCTCCATTTGAAACATCTGTATTAGGTTTCTCATCTTTAGTAATATTATTAATTTTTATAGTTGTCTCTGTCTTATTTCCTGACAAATCTTTTACTATTACAGTTTCTTCTTTATTACTACTATATGTTTTTGTTAATTTCCTTTTATCTGCTGATAAAGTCCATCCTTCTACTCCTTGTATTTCTTCATTTGCTGTTATTGTTGCTGTTACACTTTCTTTTGTTGGAGCTGTTGTACTATAGCTTACTGCTACTTCTGGCGGTGTTTTATCCTCTGGCTCTGTTGGATTATTATCTGTTATATTTTCTATTTTAACCTTTACAGTGGTTTGATTTCCTGCTAAGTCTTTTACTGTTACAGTTTCTTCTTTATTACTACTATATGTTTTTGTTAATTTCTTTTCATCTGCTGATAAAGTCCATCCTTCTACCCCTTGTATTTCTTCATTTGCTGTTATTATTACTGTTACACTTTCTTTTGTTGGAGCTGTTGTACTATAGCTTACTGTTACTTCTGGTGGTGTTTTATCCTCTGGCTCTGTTGGATTATTATCTGTTATATTTTCTATTTTAACCTTTACAGTGGTTTGATTTCCTGCTAAGTCTTTTACTATTACAGTTTCTTCTTTATTACTACTATATGTTTTTGTTAATTTCTTTTTATCTGCTGATAAAGTCCATCCTTCTACCCCTTGTATTTCTTCATTTGCTGTTATTGTTACTGTTACACTTTCTTTTGTTGGAGTTGTTGTACTATAACTTACTGTTACTTCTGGTGGCATTTTATCCTCTGGCTCTGTTGGATTTATTGAACTATTGATTAATTTATAATTTATATTATTTTGTTTAGCATATTCTTCTGCCTTACTTCCTTTATAACATTCTATTGTAAAATTCATTACTTTATCAAATATATTTTCTCCAAAGCTAACTACAGATTCTGGTATTCTTATTTTTTCTAGGTTAAGACATTGATAAAATGTATTACTGCCTATTGCAACCACTCCATCAGGTACTATGAACTCTTTCATTGCCATACATGAACTAAATACATCATCTCCTATAGATGTTATGGTATTTGGCAATCTTATATTTGATAATTTCATACATCCACTAAATGTTCCTTCATTTATAGTATTTACTCCTTCTGGTATAATAATATCTGTTAAATCTGTACATCCATTAAAAGCCCTTTTTCCTATTGTTCTTACTGTAGCTGGAATATTTATTGTGACTAAACTTATACAATTTTCAAATGTATAGTTTCCTATATTTGTTATGCCTTCTGGAAGTGTTATTTTTTTCAGATTAGTTTTGTTATAAAATACTTTATCTCCTAATTCTGTTACTATTTTTCCGTCAATTTTATTAGGTACTTCTATTTCTTCTGCTGTACCATTATACCCTATAATTGTTATAGTTCCATTTGCATTTATTGCATATTCAAAATCACCACTTTCATTATAAAGTATATGTTCTATATTATGATTTTTTGCGTATTGCTCTGCTGTAGTTCCTACCTTACAATATATTACTACATCTTCACACTCTTCAAATGGATTACTACTATGTATATTTGTTACACTTTCTGGTATAATTACCTTTTTTAAATTCGTACATTGTCTAAAAGCGTACAAATCTATATTATTTATTGTTGATGGTATCTTTACATATTCTAAATTTTTACATCTTGCAAATGCTGTAATTCCTATTGTCTTAATACTTTCCGGTAATTCTATACTAGTTATTCCTGTACCACTAAATGCTGAAGGTAGCAATGAAGTTACACTGTTAGGAATTATAATCACCTTTAAATTAGTAACATCTGTAAATGCTCCATATCCAATTGTTGTAACTGTATCTGGTATTGTATAAGAATTTGGCACATAGCTTTGATAAATTGGTCCTGCCCAATATCCTTTTACCATATTTATAGGATATTTTATAAGCCTCGTTTTATCTTTATTAAATAAAATCCCATCTTCACTACTATAAATTTTATTATTCTCATCAACATTTATACTCTTCAAACTGCTACAACCTGAAAATGCTACTGGAGAATTATTATAACTAGGCATAGATGAAATTTTACTTGGCAAATATATACTCTCCAAGCTTAAACAATTATCAAAAGCTGTATTTCCTATTGATTCTAGATTACTTGTTTTATTTATATTTATAGTTTTCAAATTTGTACAGTTATTAAATGCATCCCCACCTATTTTTGTAACTTTATCAGGTATATCCAATGTTTCTAAAGCTGTACAATTTTTAAAAGCTCCTTCTCCTATTTCTGTGATATTATTAGACATTGACAATTCTTTTAAATTTATACAATTCAAAAATGCATTACTACCTATTGATGTAACACTATCATATATTGATAACGATTTTATTTGAAATCCTTCAAAGGCTCCTGCACCAATATTGACTACTCCAAACTGTATTTGTACTGTTACATTATTAAAACTCATTAAATTAGTACTTCCTCCTCTAGACCCTAATGATATACTTTCATTCTTAAATCCTGAAAAAGGATTATCTCTCATTTTTCCAGTTCCATATATATTTAAGCTTATTTCTTTCAGTGAAGTAGCTACTGTAGATTCATTCACAACTGTAGCTTCATAAATTTCATTGACTATCACATTACAAGACTTGTTTACAGCTTGTGATATATCATAATTCTTACTTATTACTATATCTTCAGAGTCAGCATATACTTTATTATTACTCATAAATATTAATAAATAAAACATTATACTCATTAAAACAATTAGTATCACTTTCTTTTTTACATTCATAATCTTTTATTCCTCCCTTTATTATCTTTTATTAAAAATAAAAAATAGCAATAACATATCTTTTTATAGATTAGCTATTTCTATTTATATTTATATATATCATTCATATTTTTGTATGCACCTATTTTTTATTGCAATATTTCTTATGTTATAAAACCATTTACGGAAATACCATTTCAAACTTTTTTATCTGCAAATATTAAAATTATATTACAAATTAATTATTCTAAATATTAATGTTATATTTGTATATTTAGCATAAAAAAATAAGATAGAAAGTTATAAACTTACTATCTTATTTAATAATTATTATTCTATTCTCCAAATATAGCTTCAAATTCCTCAGCCTCAATTTTCTCTTTTTCTAATAGTATTCCTGCAACCTGGTGTAGCTTTTCAACATTATCTGATAAAATTTGTTTTGCTCTATTATATCCTGTATCTACTATTTTTTTAGTTTCTTCATCAATAATAGCTGCTGTTTCTTCCGAATATTCTTTACTTTGTGCAAAATCTCTTCCTAAGAATACTTCTTCTTGATTAGAACCAAGCATTAATGCTCCTATTCTATCACTCATACCATATTTTGTAACCATACTTCTTGCAATTTTAGTTGCTCTTTCTATATCATTACTTGCTCCTGTTGAAATATCATTTAAGATAAGGGCTTCTGCAACTCTACCACCTAAAAGTGACACTATATTTTCTTCCATTTCTGTCTTTGACATAAATGATTTATCTTCTGTTGGTCTATACATTGTATAACCACCAGCCATTCCCCTAGGAACAATAGATATTTGATGTACAGGATCTTGTGTTTCTAAGTAATGACTTACAACCGCATGCCCAGCTTCATGATATGCTACCAATCTGTTTTCTTTTTCACTTCTTACTCTTGTTTTCTTTTCAGGTCCCATAGTAACTTTTACCATGGCATCTTCAATTTCTTTCATTCCAATTTCATTTAAGTTCCTTCTAGCTGCTAATAAAGCTGCTTCATTTAATACATTTTCTAAATCTGCCCCTGCAAATCCTGATGTATTTTTAGCAATAACTTTTAAATCTACATCATCAGCTAATCTTTTCTTTCTGCTATGAACTTCTAATATTTGTTCTCTAGCTTTTACATCTGGAGCTCCTACTACTATTTGTCTATCAAATCTACCTGCTCTTAAAAGTGCTTTGTCTAATACATCTGGCCTATTTGTTGCAGCAAGTACAATAACACCTTCATTTTCTGCAAACCCATCCATTTCTACTAGTAATTGGTTTAATGTTTGTTCTCTTTCATCATGTCCTCCACCAAGACCAGCACCTCTTTGACGTCCAACTGCATCAATTTCATCTATAAATATAATACATGGTGCATTTTTCTTTGCTTGATCAAATAAATCTCTTACCCTTGAAGCACCAACACCAACAAACATCTCTACAAAGTCTGAACCACTTATAATAAAGAAAGGTACTCCTGCTTCTCCTGCTACAGCTTTAGCAAGTAATGTCTTACCAGTACCTGGTTGACCTACTAATAAAACTCCTTTTGGTATTCTTGCTCCCATATCTGTAAATTTCTTTGGATTTTTTAAGAACTGTACTATTTCTTCTAATTCTTCCTTTTCTTCATCAACACCTGCAACATCTTCAAATGTTATTCTATTTTTCTCTGCTGGTGTCATCATTCTTGCTTTACTTTTTCCAAATGACATCGTTTTATTTCCTGGATTTCCATTATTTGCACCACCCATCATAAAGAACCAGAAAATAAAAAATATTATTAATAATCCAAATGGTGTAAGTAGACTAAGAATCGTAACAAAGATAGATTCAGACTTTTCTTCTAATGTAAATGCTCCATCTTTTAAGAAATCCTCAGTATATGACATAAAACTCTCCATATTTGGAATATTTACTTCTTTTTTTATCTTATCATCTTTCAATAAAACAGTTGCTGTCTTTCCATCAGCTTCTACTTGAATAGATTCAACTTTCCCACTATTTATATCAGCAATCAATTCTGAGTATTTTAGTTTAGAATCACTATTTTCTACAATTGATGATAATACTACAATAAATATCACACCTATAATTAGCCACATAGCTAATGTTTTAATTCCGTTCTTCAAAATAATTCCTCCTCATGTTTAATTTATATTGATTTTATAACACATAAATTTAGGTTTGTAAACAATTTTTTTATGACTTTTTCATTACAATCAAGCATGTTTTGTAAATTTTGTTACGGCTACTTATACTTGACTTAAGAAATAAATTTTATGATTTTTTATTAATATTTTTATATTTTTATTTGGAGTAAGATATTTATTTCCAATATTATTGCTACAAAGTTTTATTACATCTTCAATATGTATTTTTTCTATCCCCTTACTACTTCCTAAAAGTCTTGTTATAGTATATAGCAAAATCCTTGATTTTATTACTTTTTCTTCATTGTTAAATTTCCTTAAATCTAATACTATTTCTGGACTTTTGGCATTTTTTAAATCTTCTACACTTTCCTCTATTAAAATATTATTATATACATTTTTCACTTGCCTATTTATATAAGTTTCTTCCTCTATAACAAGATCTGATAATCTATTCAAAGTTTCTATTATATTAGGATTAAATTCTTGTTCTATATATGGAATAACTATATTTCTAATTTTATTTCTTGTATATTCATTTTCAAAATTTGTTCTATCAATTCTAGGATCTAATTTTCTTTCTTTACAATATTCTTCAATTTCAGTCCTTTCACATTTAATCAAAGGTCTTATATATTTCCCTCTTTTAGCCTCAATTCCCTTCAACCCAGAAACACCACTACCGCGAATAGCATTCATTATAATTGTCTCTGCATTATCATTTTTGTTATGTGCAATTGCTATTTTATTTGAATTTGTCTTCTCCAATATCTCATCAAAAAACTCATATCTTACCATTCTTCCAGCTTCCTCTGTTCCTATTTTATTATTATTAGCAAGTTTTCCAACATCTATACTTTTTGAATAAAATTCAATATTATTTTTTTCACAATAATTTTTCACATAAATTTCATCATCTTTTGCGTCTTTTCTTATCATATGATTAACATGAGCAACAACTATACCAAAGCTTGCCAATGGTTCCGGGTTAAAATCGCAACCTATTTGCTCAAAAGATTTTCTTATTTCTATAAAAATATCTAGCATACAGATCGAATCTGGTCCACCTGATACCGCAAGTACTATTTTATCTCCACTTTCTATTAAATTATATTTTTTAATTGTATCTATAACTTTCTTTTTTAATTTGTCCAACTTCTACCTCCCATATTTTTCTATACTTTTCCTTCTATTATAATTGTCATTTTAACCCGGAACCATTGGCAATTTTCCTTAAAGTCTCTCTACCTATTCCAATTTGTTTTTCAATAATTCTATATGATATTTTATATTCCTTTCTTAGTTCTTTTACTAAATTTATTACTAAATGCTTATTATTCTTTAATTTACTCACTTCAATATTGTTTTCTAATGCAAATTCATTTATTAACTTTATACATATTTGTTCTTTATTCTCTTCATATTCCATAAATATAAACACTTCATTCTTTTCTTTATTAAACTTTTTTGAATCTATATATTTTCTTATATTATTATTTATTGATGATTTTACTTCAAAGCAATTTTGATTATAGCTTGAATATTTATATTTTGAAGGACTATCACATATGTGTGCTTTGACAGGATTATTGTGTATATAGTCGATACAATAATATAGGTGTCTTTCAAAAAATATTGGTTGAGTTTTATATCTGTCTCTAAATACATAACCCACTCTATTATATTTCTTATTATAGTATTTAGCATATATTAAATTAATCTTGTGCATAAATTTTATTAATTTTTTTACATCATCTGTATAAATTAATAAATGTGCATGATTGCTCATAATACAATATGATACAATTTGCAATTCCACTTCCTCTTTGGCATTCTTTATAATTTCCAAATATTTTTCTATATCCTTTTTACAATTAAATATGTATTCTTTATTTATGCCTTGCACCATAATATGAAAAAAAGACGTATTTATATATTTTTTAGGTATTCTTGGCATGTATTCTCCTCTCTTTATCGTTTTTCCCCTATATTATATAAATAGCCCCCTATTTTTCTTTTGCTATAAGATGTCAATAGTTAGAATTTAAATTACAATTAAATATTCTATTTTCTATATATTTCACTTGTCATTTTAACCCGGAACCATTGGCAACTAATCATCAAATCTTCTTTCTAGGTTTACAAATTTTGTATAACTTCCTAGCCATAATAATTCAACTGTTCCTGTTGATCCTCCTCTGTGTTTAGCAATTATTACTTCTGCTATGTCTTTTTTCTCACTGTCTTGATTATAGTAATCGTCTCTGTATAAAAACATTACAATATCAGCATCTTGTTCTATTGCTCCTGATTCTCTTAAATCTGACAACATTGGTCTATGGTCTGGTCTTTGCTCTGCGGCTCTTGATAATTGTGATAATGCTATTACTGGTACATTTAATTCTTTTGCTAATATTTTTAAAGATCTACTTATTTCTGATATTTCCTGTTCACGGCTTCCTCCTCTTTTGTTGCTACCTTGAATTAACTGTAAGTAATCAATTACTACCATTCCAATATTTTTCTCTAATTTTAATTTCCTACATTTAGCTCTAATTTCCATTATATTGATACCTGGTGTATCATCAATATAGATTTCTGCTTCTGATAATGGCCCTATAGATCCAGCTAATTTCGCCCAGTCATTCTCATCTAGCTTTCCTGTTCTTACTTTATTGCTATCTACCATAGATTCACTACAAAGTACCCTATTAACTAATTGCTCCTTTGACATTTCTAAGCTAAATATAGCTACTGGAACATTTGCTTTAACTGATGCATTTGTAGCTATGTTTAAAGCAAATGCTGTTTTTCCCATTGCTGGTCTTGCTGCAATTAAAATCAACTCAGAGCCATGAAACCCAGCAGTTCTATAATCCAATTCTGAAAATCCTGAAGGAACACCTGTAATATGTTGTTTCTTATTATATAGTTCTTCCAATTCTGTAAATGTGTCTACTAATACATCTTTAATAGGTGAATATCCTTTTTGATTTTTATCTTGCATAATGTTAAATATCTTCTTTTCTGCCCCTTCCATTATGTCTTCAACATCTTCAGTTGGATTATATCCTAATTCAATTATTTCATTTGCTGTTTTTATAAGATTTCTTAAAGCCGATTTTTCCTCTACTATTTTTATATATTTCATAGCATTTGCTGTTGTAGGCACTTTCTCTGGCAATTCTGCTAAATATTCTAATCCTCCAACTTTCTCAAATTTTCCCATTGACTCTAATTCTGCCTTAACTGTTATTATATCTATCGGTTCTGCTCTATTATATAAATTTAGTATTGCAGAATAAATAGCTTTATTATCTTCTCTATAAAAATCCTCTTCCTTTAATATTTCAATAGCAGATATAACAGCATCTTTATCTATAAGCATACTTCCTATAATAGCTTGTTCTGCTTCCAAATCATGTGGTGGTATTTTTCCTAATTCCATTTCAACCCTCCATGTCCTATTAGGGACGTTTCTTTTCAGGACATTTCTTTTTCGGAAACTGCCCGTTTATTTTCAATTATTATTTACTAATTACATCTATTTTTAGCTTTCCTATAACTCCTTCATATAATTTAATAGTTATATCTCTTTCTCCTAATGCCTTAATTGTTTCTTTTATATCTATTTTCTTTTTATCAACTATTATTTTATGTTGTTGCTTTAATAAATCAGATATTTCTTTTGAAGAAACTCCTCCAAATATTTTACCATTTTCTCCTGCTTTTACTGGTACTTTTAGTGATATCTTAGAAAGTTTCTCTGCTATTTTTAGAGCTTCATCTTTTTCCTGTAATCTTTTAAAAGCATTTGAATCCTGTTTTGCTTTTAATTTACTCATGTTCTCATTATTTGCTTCTACAGCTAAGTTCTTTGGAAATAAAAAATTTCTAGCATATCCATCTGATGCATTTATTACTTGATCTTTTTTTCCTACTCCTTTAATATCTGACTTTAATATAACTTTCATATCATCACGCCTTTCTTGATTTCCCCTATTGTATACTATTTTGCCCAATTTTTCAAGTGTTACATAAAAATTCCCATTTTGGGGTCGGGTCTCAAAATGATATAATAGGATATTTATTAAATTCATTTTATTTCAATATACTACAAAATTATAAAATTCTCATTTTGAGACCCGACCCCAAAATGAGAATTTTTAATTTTCAATTTCTGAAAAATATTCATTTATTCTATTTATTAATTCTTGTTTAGTCTCTTCTATTGTCATTCCCTCAACTTGTGCTCCTGCTAAAGTAATATGTCCTCCTCCTCCGAAGTTTTTCTAATATTACTTGTACATTTATATCTCCAATTGAACGTCCACTAATACATACTTTTTCTCCTGTATTTCCTATTACAAATGATGCAGTTATATCACTTATTGTTAATAATTCATCTGCTGCTTTTGCACATATTAAATTAGCATTTTTATCTACATTTTCATATATAGAAATTGCTATTGTATCATTTACAATTTCAGCATTTCTTACAATATCAGCTATTAAATTAAAGCTTGCTAAATCGCTCTGGAACCATTTTTTTACTCTTATTATATCTACACCACATCTACGAAGATATGCTGCAGCTTCAAATGTTCTAACTCCTGTTTTAAATGTAAAGTTTTTAGTATCCATCATAATTCCTGCATATAAACTTTCCGCTTCTATTGTTTTTAAGTCAATCTTTGCTTCTGCATATTGTAATAATTCTGTTACTAACTCTGCTGCTGAAGAAGCATACACTTCTTGAAACATTAATGTAACATTTTCTATAAAGTCTGCACTTCTTCTATGATGATCTATTATAACTATCTTTTTAGCTTGTTCTAATATTTCTGGAGAATCAACATAGTTAATTTTATGAGTATCTACTATTACTAATAATGTATCTTCATCAAAGTTTTCTAAAGCAACTTCTTTATTTATTATAACATCCTCATACTCTGGATCTTTTTCTAATGTATCTTTAAAAGACTTTAATGTAGATGTATCTTCATTATTAATAATATATGCATTTGTATCTAAAGTTTTAGCTAATCTATATATTCCCATACAAGAACCTATACTATCCATATCTGGATTTGTATGTCCCATTATCATAACTTTCTTTGATTCTTTTATCAAATTTTCTAAAGCATGTGCTACAACTCTAGCTTTTACTTTAGTCCTCTTTTCTACTTCTTGAGCTCTTCCCCCAAAGAATTTATATATTTCGTTTTCTCTTATAACAGCTTGATCTCCCCCACGACCTAAAACAACATCCATGGCTGCTTGAGCAGATTTATATTTTTCTTTATCTGTAGTTCCTTCATTTGATACTGCAATACTTAGTGTAAGTTGTACTTTTTCTTTATTATCTATTTCCTTGATTTTATCTAAGATACTAAATTTATCTTCTTTTACTTCTTCTAAATATCTTTGTTCAAACAAATATACATATCTATCTCTGTCAGATTTTATTAATACTCCATTTGTCTTATTTGCCCAATCATACATATTTTTATCTATTTGTGCTGTTACTTGTGGTTTTTCACTAGCATCTAATCTTTGCATAATTTCATCATAATTATCTATCATAATTATTCCTACACAAGATTTAGAATCTTTATATTCTTTCTGTAATTTTATATTTTCTGTATCATCTATAAAATATAATATTATCATGTAATCTTTTTTATTTTTTCTGTCTTTTTTCTTGAAATTGACATATCTTCCCATGATTTTATATATTTTACTATCTATTTGTATCTGCTTCAATATATCTTTATTTGTATTTTGATTTTTTATTCTATCTTGTATTTGTTCTTTTATTTCTATATTTATATCATCAATATAAGTATTTATGTCTATATTAGCAAATTCAGATATAAATTTAGAACTTCTCCAAATGATACTACCATCTGTATCTAAAATAACTAATGGAAATGGTGAATTTATCAAACTTGTTTTGGCCGCTGAATCAACGCTTAATGTTAAGTCTTGTAAAGTTTCTGAAATTTCACTTTTTCTTTTCCTATCAGCAAAAAATGTATATCCTACAAGAATTCCATATACAATTATTGATGGAATTATAAATTTTATATTTTCAACACATATAATCACTAATAATATGAAAATTATTCCTAAGTATATTTTAGTTCTTGATATTATTGTATCAAATACTTTTCTGTTGTTATTTTGCATACTTTTCTCCTTTTCTCTACTATTATATTTTACTAAGAAAAGCTTGATTTGTCAAGATTTACTGGTCTTTGTATAATTCAATTTGTTCCCTGGCCAATTTATTTCTTTGTTCTTCTGCTAATACTTTATCCCATATTTTAATATCATATATACTACCATAAAAACCTGTACCATTATCAATAATTGTATTTCCAAAATTCGGATCGCTCTTGCACTTAGGATTACCACCTATTAAAGTGTTTATATCGTCCAATTGATTTAATAAATCTATTTCAGTATCACTTTCTAATTTTGTAACAGTTTCCATATCTTTCTCAAATACTTCTAATATCATTTTTCCCCTTGAGAATGTAGCTATTAAATTATATACCTTTCCAGTATCAAAAATAATTCCAGTATCTATATTTTTCCACACATTTTTTTCTTTACTTACTGAAAAGGAAAAACCCACCTTAGCTTGACTTATTGAAGTGTATATATTCCATCCTACACCTGCAGCATTACCTACTACAAATTCTTGTCTGGGAGCTGCGTTTATGGGAGCTGCCTTTATTGTAGCTGATACTGTAATTGCAGCCTTTCCTTTAGTACTAACATCCTCTATATTTTCAGCTTCATCTGGATATCCTAAAAGCTCTGGAAATTTTTGTTCAGTTGTATTTATCGGATGATAATTTGTCCCATTAAAAATCCTATCATTATTTTCTAATTTTACTTCTGCCCAAGGCTCTGGATATTTATCCTTATTTACTTCCTCTTGATAAGCGTTTTCCAAATCATCTTCAGTTACATTATATTGCTCTTCTATGTTTTTTATATCTTTATTCATATTAGAATTCTTATTTGAATTATTCATATATACACTCAATAATATAACTAAAAATAAAAACATGGCAGTTAATACAAATATTGTAATTGATCCTTTTTCACTTTTTAATTTGTTCTTTAGTTTTATCTTTTTCATATATCTA
>CAQRYF010000036.1 GCA_948875265.1 uncultured Clostridia bacterium | reverse complement strand
ATTTTTCGTCATAAGAGAATAAAATTGTTATAACAAGTGCTATTAGTGTAATTCCCTTGTTTTGTGTTTCTTTATATAATTTTTCGTTCATGATTCTTTCTCCTTTGTACTACGTATTTTTTCTATTTTATTATATATAAATTTTAAATTTTTCGCAATACTTTTGTCTAGTATTTTTATGTTTATTTTGTGCGACAATATATAAAATCTAAAATTCTAAAGGAGGCAATCATATATGTTTGAAATATCTAAATATAAGAAAAGTAATGTGAAAATTTCTATTCGTTTACCTGAAGACATGAATGAAACATTAAGAAAAATAGCAAAAAAAGAAGATATGAGTTTTAATAATGTAATTGTTAGTTGTATTCAAAATTCTTTAAATGAAATAGATTTAGAACAATATAAAAACATTCATATTTATGATGATAATGAATTAAGAGTGTAGTTCTACACTCTTAAAATATTATATCAATTTTTTAAATAAATATATTAATTATCATACAATATATTCAATTGGATTGTTTGGAAAATATTTATTCATTTGTTCTCTCAAGAAAGCTTCTCCTTCTTTTCTTACATCATTTTTATACATATATTTCCCTCTACCTCTTCCAGTCATTATTTCTTTATCATATAAGTTAATTGCATTTGGAAATGCTTCTTCATTTATTTTTGTATGAACATAACTATATGTCATAAATATAATTTCAAAAAACACATCTTTTTTTACCTTTTCTGATAACTCTACACTGAGCTTCTGTATTAAGTTTAAATATAGTTCTTTCCAGTTATCTACCAAAATTACTGGTGCTATTAAAATACCAATTTTATACCCTGCTTCTTTTAATTTATTTATTGCATCTATTCTACCTTTTAACCTTGAAGTTCCAAATTCTACTTTGTTTATAATCTCTTCTGGATTAACACTCATTCTAATTATTACTTTCCCTTTATGATTTAATGGCAAAATATCATCCACCATATCAAATTTAGTTGGAAATGTTAAAAAGCCTTTATTTGTATTTTTAAAATTCTCAATTGTCCATACTAGGTTTCCTGTAATTGTATTTTCTAAAATCAAATCACTATTGCTTCCTATTTCAAAAGTTAACTCTTTTTCAGACTTTATAGAAATTTTTATTATTTTATCTAGCATTTGTTCCCTATTTACAAATAGCCTTAAATATGCACATTTGTTATAATTACACACCAAATAACAATACATACATGCAGCAGTACATCCAGATGATGTGTATGGTACTAGGTAATCTGATGTTTTATGATTTTCTACAAATTTATGTGTCTTTCTAACTCCTACTATTAAATTTCTTTTCATATCTGGAAATTCTTTATTTTGTTTTTTTCTCATTTCTTCTATATTATTATGACTTTCAATCTCTATCTTAGGAATATCTTTATATTTTTCCATTAATTCTTTTCCTAATGGATAGTTTATTATATCTTTTTCAAAATAAATAGCTTTTGGTTTAAACATTTAAATCTCTCCTTTTAGATATTTTTAGTTTAACCAAAAGAAATTTTATTATTATAAGTAAATAAAAAAACATATACAATATAATAATATATGTACATGTTTTTTAAAGAATTAATTATTAATATTGAAATCATTATGAAAACAGTGATTACCTATTTTCAATACAATGATTCCTTCTCTTATTATTCTTTCTTGCCCACTCACAAGATTTGGCTCATAGAAATATTTTGCACCTTCAGGAAATTTTTCTCTTGTTGGATCCCAACCTCTTAAAGCTAAGTCTACAGCTTCTTTACAGGATGGACACTCATTTAACATTTTCTGACTTACGTTAGAAATATCTGCAAATTGACCTTCTTGTTTTATAACATTTTCTATAGATGTTCTATCAAATATTTCATCATTTGATGAATATCTATTTAAAACAACTGCTGCAACTGCAACCTTTCCTTTTAGCATCTCTCCTCTTGCTTCCCGATATACAAGCTTTTCGATTAGCTTTCTATCATAATCACTCACAAAATAATAATATTCTTCACTTGCAAACTCTGGAGAAAGTATTCCTTTTTGCTTTTTTACTATTTGTGTTTCTACCTCTATATCTATAATTGCTACTCTACTATTTATTCGAACTATCATTCCAAATAGTATAATAACACAAACAATGATTAGAAACAATATGAATATTCTGTTAATATTCATATTTCGTGGAAATCTTCTAGTTTTCCGTTTCACCTTTTTAGCTATACAATGATTTAACATTATACAGTCTCCACATCGTTGCCGCCTCTTGTTTGGACAATTGTTAAATAATCTTCTCATAATAATCCTCCTTCAAACTTTATTTAAAAAGTTTTTAGTTTTTTCTAATGTTCACAGAATTGTATTATAACATATTTCAATGTTTTTTGCAAAAAATAAAAGAATGTAAAATATACATTCTCTATTTTAAATTTATTATTTTCTTTTATATGTAATAAATTGATAATCTAAATTATTATTTTCATCTTGTATCCCTTTTTGTGTATCAATTACTTGCCATTCTTCTTCATTTATTTTTGGAAAAAACGCATCTCCTTCAAATTCTTTATCTATTTGTGTTACATACATTTTTTTAACATATGGCATTAAGAAATTATATATCATTGCTCCTCCAATTACAAATGCCTCTTCTTCTCCTTCAATTAAATCTTGAATTTGTAATAAAGAGTGTACAACTTCTACATTTTCATCATTAACCTTAAAATCAGGATTTTGACTAAATATTATGTGTTTTCTATTTGGTAATACTCTTCCTAGAGATTCAAAAGTTTTTCTTCCCATTATTATTGTATGGCCTGTTGTTATTTCTTTAAAATGCTTTAAATCTTCTGGCAAATGCCAAATTAATTTATTATCTTTTCCTATTATATTATTTTTTGCTTTTGCTACTATTAAACTTAACATCTTTCTTACTCCTTATTTCTTATTCTGCTACTGGAATTTTTCCTAAATTTATCTCTTTATTATAATCATATCCTTGTATTTCAAAATCTTCTACTTTGAACTCATAGAAATCTTTTGTTGGATTATTTATCACTAATTTAGGACAAACATCCATACTTTTAGCTTCTATTAATTTTTTTACTAATGGAATATGCCTATCATATATATGACAATCTCCTATATTATGTGTTAGTGTTCCTACTTCTAATCCTGATATTTGTGCAAACATACACTGCAATGCTGCATATTGCATAACATTCCATCCATTTGCAGCTAACATATCTTGTGAACGTTGATTTAAAATCAAATGTAATTTTCCTTGTTTAACTAACCATTGAGTTCCATATACACATGGTTCTAATGCCATATCTTTTAACTCTTCGTGATTAAATATATTTGTCATTATTCTACGGCTTGATTGGTCATTTTGTAATAAGTATAAAACAAAATCAACTTGATCCATTTCTTGAACTCCTTGTTTTGTTTTAAATTGATATTTTTTACCCATTTGATAACCATAAGCTTTTCCTATTGAACCATTTTCATCTGCCCATTGGTCCCATATATGTGAATTTAGGTCTTTTATATTATTAGATTTTTTCTGCCAAATCCACAAAACTTCATCTATTGATCTCATTACAGTCTTACTATTATTTCTTAAAGTAATCATTGGAAATTCTTTTCCTACATCATATTTATTAGTAACCCCTACTATTGATATATAATTCGCTTCTGCTCCATCCTCCCATCTTGTTCTTACATTTGTTCCTTCTGAAGAATATCCATTTTCTATTATTTCTTTACATGTTTCTATAAAATGTTTGTCAGCTTGTGTCATAATTTATCACCTCTCATTTTTTCAAAGTATATCATAACACTTTTTTATTGTAAAGAATAATATAGTTTATTTTTTTCTGAAATTTACTATTTTATTTAATAAAGCCTCTTGCAATGTCTTCGAAAAATTCACTCCTATTTTCTCAGCTCTTTTATTTAACCATTCTGGTATAGTTAATGTTTTCTTTACAGATTTTTTAGTTCCATATTTTTCAGTATACTGATCTATATCTAATAAAAGTAAAGTTACAAATCCATTTTCTCTTTCCAATTTTACTTCTTGTATTTTAGAAGGATTTGGTATTTCTTCTTCATTTTCAATAGATGTTAAAATCCATCCTAAAGCCGCATCTTCGGCCATTTCTATCGCCTCTTCCAATGTATCTGCTTGAGTACAACAACCTAATAAATCTGGAATTTCCACACTATATCCACCTTCTTTTTCTTCATAAAAACATGCTGGATAAACTAATTTCATAATTTACACCTTTCTTTCATTAAATTCTTTTAAATTTGCTTGCTTTAATATTGAATTCAATGTACCTTTCTTTAAATCTCTACAATGTTTTGGTATTGTTATCTTTCCTGGTTTTGTATCATGTTTATATTGATAATGCGAACCAACAACTTTATATTTATACCAACCATCTTTTAAAAGTAATTTTTCAATCTCTCTAAATGTCAACTTATCGCCTTCTTTCTCAGTTTACTACGTATACTACGTATTGTCAATATTTTTTTGGAATTTTGCTAAAGATTTTAGCAGATTAAAATTTTTGATAAAAATTGTTTATAATTATACAATATTTTAATTACTATATCAAGAAAAATCGTTCGACAAAACATGACAAAAGGGACATTATCTACGTCCCCATGTCCCATTTAGGTACATATTCTTCTTCGTGCTCTCCTAATTCTTGAATATAACCTTTTTCTATATTTAATTTTTGTATGTATTTTTCTATTTCTTCCCATTCTTCTTTTGTTAGTTTTCTATTTATCTTATCATGATCTTTTGCTTTGTATGTAGGAAAGTATTGGGCCATTACACTAATATATATATTATTATCTAAGTTATCTTTTAACCATTTTAGTACTTTTTTACTATTATTTATATAATCTGGTAATACTAAATGTCTTACCATTATTCCTTTTTTCATAACTTCATTTTTATCTAATACTGGTTTTCCTACTTGTCTATACATTTCTTTTATTGCATTTGTTGCAATTTCAAAGTAATTTTCTATTTTTGAATATTCTTTAGCCAATTCATTTTCAGCATATTTTAAATCTGGTAGATATATATCAATATATCCTTCTAACATCTTTAAAGTTTCTATTGTTTCATATCCATTTGTATTATATACAATTGGTATTTTAAGCCCTTTTTCTTTTGCTATTTTTATTGCTTCTATTATTTGTGGTACATAGCTTGTTGGAGTTACTAAATTAATATTTTCTACTCCTTTTTCTTGTTGAATTATAAATATATTTGCTAATTCTTCTATAGTAATTTCTTTTCCTTTTCCTAATTGACTAATCTCATAATTCTGACAATAAATACAATTTAGATTACAATTAGAGAAAAATACTGTTCCTGATCCATTTTTCCCACTAATGCAAGGTTCTTCAAAATCATGGGTAGAATATAATGCTACTTTTACTCTATTTGTTGCTTTACATCTTCCAATTTTTCCTTTGCTTCTATTTATATTACATTTATGTGGACATATATTACAGTTTTCTAATTCTTTTAACATTTTCTTATCCTAAACCTTTTCAACTTTTTGTACAACTAATTTATCATTTTCTTTTTTTAAAACAACTCTTTTTTTACTAAATCTCTCTTTATTATTTTTTACTATTTCTTGTACTTTTGATTCATTTTCACTAATACTTATATTTCCTATCTCTTCATTATTAAAATTCACTACTTTTATATTATTTTCTTCTGAATAATCTTCTAAATATTCTATAATATCTACAATATATCCTTCACTTGTTTTATTAATATTACTTAACAAAAACAGATCTTCTTTATTATCAGTAATAATTTCTGTTGCAAAATATTTATCTATTTCTTCATCATATTCAAATGAACTTGTCCCTTCTTTTGGAAATTCTTTTGTAAAACTCTCACCAAATATCTCTTTAGACTTTTGTTTTATTTCTTCATATGATATTTCATATTGTTCTAAATTCTTTTTTATAACTTCCCAAGTCCATAAATCATTAGCATTATTAATATCTTCAAATATTGGTAACGCTTCATTCGTTACCTCTTCCCACATATATATTCCAGAAATATATTGTTCTATTTCTTGTACTTCATTTACACTCACATTATTTTTGGACCCTACTGCTGTATTTTTATAAACTACCATTCCTACAAATATGATTGCTAAAATTATTATAATGATAAACATCTTTTTCATTAAATTTCCCCCATTTTAGCATCTGCTTTTTTATCATTTTTTATTCTATCATACAGATTTTTATCTTTCAATATTTTATTGCTATTTTCTTTTTGGGGTCGGGTCTTAAAATGAGAAATTCCCATTTTAAGACCCGACCCCAAGAAGAAAATAAGCTTTCATCAATATGTGAATTTTTTGTGAATTCATTGAAAATTCAACAAAATTATGTTAATATTACTAAAATTTACTTTTTATCATAATCATTTTTATCTATTAAATTCCCAAAATAAAATTTCAACAAGCTTGTTGACACGTATTATAATACGTGTTATAATTTAGAAAGTGAGGTGTATACTATATTAAAAGTTATTCGTCAAAACAAATTATAAAAATACTAAAAAAAGACGGATGGTATCAATATGAATCATCAACAGGAAGCCATCATTCATTTAAACATCCTTTTAAAAAAGGTAGAGTTGTAGTTCCACATCCAAAAAAAGACCTTGCTATTGGAACAATAAAAAGTATAGAAAAACAAGCTCAAATAAAATTAAAATAATATTTAGAACGGAAGTGATTTTAGTGAAAAAAGATTATTATATTTATCCTGCTATATTTAATTATGAAAATGATGGTATATCTATTTCCTTTCCAGATTTACCAGGATGTTTATCTTGTGCAGATACAGATGAAGAAGCCTTGTATATGGCAAAAGATGCTTTAGGATTATATATGGTGTGTGCAGAAGAAGATGGCGAAATCTTAAAAAGTCCATCTAAACTAAATGAAATATCTTTGAAAAAAAGTGAGAGAGCTATTTTAGTCGAAGTTTATATGCCATTATTTAGAGAATCTGTACAAAATTCCTCAGTAAAGAAAACTTTAACTATTCCGAAATGGATAAATGATTTGGCTGAAAAGAATAAAATTAATTTTTCTCAAGTTTTGCAATCAGCGTTAAAAAATGCATTAGGAATTAAATAAGGACTTGAAGTTTAACTCCAAATCCTTATTCTTTATCCCAAATTAATTCTACTTTAAATAAATCTCCATCTATTGTAAGATTAAATCTTCCTTTCTGTAGTTCTGTTAAACTTTGTGCTATTGATAGACCTAATCCGCTTCCTTCTGTATATCTTGATTTATCTCCTCTTACAAATCTTTGCATTAATTCATCACTACTAATGTTTAATTTATCTTTCGAAATATTTTTTATACTAATTTTTACTTTATTATTTTTTTCCTCTATATCTATATACACTCTGGAATTATCTAATGCATACTTTGTAATATTTCCAAAAAGGTTCTCCACAATTCTATACATATATCTACTATCTGCTTTTATCATTATTTCTTTTTCTGGAATTTTTGTTTCTATCTTTAAATTCTTTTTCTCAAATTTATCTTTAAATTCTCCAATTGTTTGATTTATCAATTCTTTTAAATTAATTTCTTCAATATTTAATTTTACATTTCCAGAAGATACTTTAGATGCTTCTACTAAGTCTTCTGTTAATTTTTTTAGTCTTTGTGATTTATTATCTAATATTTGAATATATTCATTTACCTTTTCATCTTTTATGTTTTCTTTTTTTAATAAATCTACATAGTTTATTATTGAAGTTAATGGAGTTTTTATATCATGTGATACATTTGTTATTAATTCTGTTTTTAATCTTTCTGATTTTAAATTTTCTTCAATTGCATTTGAAAATCCTCCTGCTATATCATTAACATAGACTGCCATCTCTTTTAAAACACCTTGCAATTCATCTTCATTTAGTTTTACATCTGTTTTACCTTCATATATATTTTTCAAAGCATTTTTAATTTCTTCTTGCTTAATAATATATTCTTTTAATTTACAATATGACCATATCCAAAATACAATTAATAATACTCCTCCTATACTATTTGTAAACACATTAGTTAATATTACACTTATCAAAATAAATATTATATAATACAAAAGTAGTCTTTTTGTACCACTTGCCCTTTGGTTTATTGTATATATAATCTTTTTTGCTCTATCTAAAAGCCATTTTGCTATTTTGTATATTAAAAAACTTTTTATGAATTTCTTAGCTTTAAGTCTTTTTATTGTTGTAATTCCCATAATAGCACATACAGCATAACATATAAAATAACATATAATTGCTACTAGTAAAACAAAATAATTAATTACTTGACTTATATTTAATAAAACATTTAAGAAAATTATTAATATTGTTAATAAAATAATAGAAAGAATCTCATATGGTATTTTATCAATAGCATTTAAATCAATTTCTTCTTTTCCTTCTTTATGCCCTATTGCCCAAAATAAGTATACTGTTATAATAACTAATAATATAATTGTTATAACAATAAGATAAATTGGTCTGTTTTGATTTTTTAACATATATTCATATGCTGTTTGATTAATCCCATAAGCTGTGTATTGGTTCATATTACTATCATCATATGAAGTATAAATATCATAATCTTGCATATTGTGTCTACTACTATTGATATTTTCTGAAGTCCAATAAATATAATTAGAATTATATTTTATATTGTCACTATTAATATGTTCTAGATTTGTATCAATTTTTCCCTCTACAAAGTTCCAATATATATTATTTGATTTCATATTTTCCATTTCATTTTTATAATCTTTACTTTTTATATTTGTAAACATTTTATTTGTCTTTTTATTTACCATTATATAATTCATATAAGCTGGTACACCCGTATAGTAACTATTACTCTCTCGTGCATCCGAATAATAATATATATTTCCATCATTATCTTCTATTTCTAAAAAATTACTACTGTATCCTTTAGCTACATTTTCACATTGTGATATTTTATTTGTTATAAAATTAAAATATTCATTTGTAAATTGTTCAGATTTTACATATTCTGTCTCAGTCCCTATATCTCCATATTCATTTAAAAATGCTAAATGAAATATACTAAGCCCTAATATTGCTACTAAAATTGGTATTACTATATAACATATTATTTTTAAGATACTTGAATTTCTTACTTTTTCCATATTTTCACTTCCTATCTTTTTATAAATTTTCTATCTTATATCCTACTCCCCATATAACTTTTAAATATCTTGGTTCTTTTGGGTTTATCTCTATTTTTTCCCTTATATGTCTTATATGAACAGCTATAATATTTTCTGCTCCATAGCTTTCTTCTTTCCATACATTCTCATATATTTCTGTTATAGAATATACTTTTCCCTTGTTTTGTAATAAAAACTTTAATATATTAAATTCTGTTCCTGTTAGTTTTACTTCTTTTTCATCTACAGTAACCTTTTTAGTGTCATCATATAATACTAATTCTCCTGTTTTATAAATATTTTCACTTTCTTGATTATTAATTGAACCTAATTTTACATATCTTCTCAAATTAGAATTTACCCTTGCTATTAATTCTAATGGATTAAATGGCTTTGTTATATAATCATCTGCTCCTAAATTCAAGCCTCCAATTTTATCATAATCTTCCGACTTAGCTGATAATAGTATAACTGGAATTGTTGTATCTCTTCTAACCTCTTCTAATGTTTCTAAGCCATCCTTTTGAGGCATCATTATATCTAAAATAATTAAATGAATTTCTTCTTTCTTAACAATTTCTAATGCTTGATTTCCATTATATGCTTTTAAAATATTATATCCTTCTTTTTTTAAATATATTTCTATTGCTCCTACAATTTCCTTATCATCATCTACAACTAGTATATTATACATCTTTCATATCTCCCCTTTAATACTTTTAGTATAACATATATTTTATTAATAAAAAATAGAGGAAATATTAATTTTTTATTAATACTCCTCTTATTTTATTTTAAATACAATAGTGCTTTTTATTATTTAACAACTTCATAATATCCTTCTTCATTAGGACCAATACAGCTATATCCTTCAGCTGGTGTTACTTTAAATTTGAATTTTCCGCCTGTTATAGTCCATTTAGAACCATTCCCTGATGTCCATTTAGTATCAAATACACCTCCAGAGATATCAACTGATCCTCCCCATAACTGTAAACTATTACCTCCATTAATACCTGTTAGCCTTCCTCCTTTTATTACAACTGAAGTTGGTTGATATATAGATCCAACAGTTCCATTTTCTATTACAACATTAATATAGTTTATACGTCTTATATTCCCTCCATATATATAATTTGTTCCATTCTTATCACCTGATATACTATGACAATAATCACAATCATAAATATTCAAATTTGCATTATTAGAAATTCCTCCTCCTGATGTTTCAGTTCCTATCTTTCCTCCATATATATTCATAGTTCCATTACTACTATTTGACAATGTTTTTAAATTACCGCTATACACATTAACTATACCCCCAGAATTAAGAACAGTACGTTCGATATCAGTATTGTTAATATTACATGTTCCTGAATTCACAATAGTATATAGTGTTATATTAGAATTTGTATATTCAAGATCATCTTGATAAACACCACTGTTTATTTCTAAAGTTGAGGAATTACTTATACATCTTCCTGTATGATTATGTGCTAAATTCCCTTTAAATTCATTATCTGCCAGCACTGTAGTTCCTTGTGTTTCATTATTCAAACACTCTCCATTGGTTTCTATTTTTACATTTGTTATCTCTGTATAAGTATTTTTATTATCTATATGTATTCCTGCAGTAACATTATATTTTCTATAATCTATTTTTCCATTTACTATTTTCACTTTTTCCGCTTCAATATATAAAACATAGCTTTTATTATGTACTGAATCATAATAATTATTTTTTATAGTATGCCCATTTAAATCTAACGTAATATCTTTTCCTGTTATAGTTACGAACTTCTGATCATTTCCTTCTATATCATCTAGTAAAACTATTTTTGCTACTTCTTTTGTTTCAGCTACAGTTGTTGCATCATTTATATTAGTAAATCCCTTTATAATATTATTATCTATAACCAACACTTTTGCTTCTTCCCAATTCACATCCACATTAGCTTTACTAATATCCACAATATTACCATTTTCATCCAGTGTTATGTAATAATCTTTATACAATGCAGTTATTGTTTTTCCCGATCCTATAACTTTTGACTCACTATCATCTTTTTTCAAATTATTTTCAAATATATTTAATTTATTATTTGCTACATCTACTTTTGCTTGTATAACAGCATCTTCGTAATGCAACTGTACTTCTTCCTTTATCTTAGCAATTTCTGTTTCTTGTTTAGCTTCCATTGACTGGCTAATAAGTCCATTTTTTCCTATTAGCATAGCAATACTTACTCCTGCTAATATTAAAAGCACTATAATCGTTATAACTAGCGCTATTAATGTTATTCCCTTGTTTTGTGTTTCTTCATATGATTTTTTGTTCATGATTTTTTCTCCTTTGTATTATGTTTCCTTTTTCATATATAATATACAATAAATTTTACAAAAATGCAATACTTTTGTATAGCATTTTATGTCTGTTTGTGTGTAAATATAATGTAAAATTAAAAATATATAACAATATATAACAATATATAACAATATATTTAAAACTAAATTCTTAATACCTTCTCACATTTTGTATATGAACAAATCTTATCTTTTTAAAAACATATTCTGAAATTGCCTTATTAAAACTATCAAATGTATGTGATGCTATTTTTATACCATTTAGACTAAATTTATTTTCTATATTTACAATAATTAGTGTATGTCCATATACATTTCCATCAAAAGACAACTGAGCTATATCACCTATTTGTAATTCCTCTAAATTTTCCTGTTTTAATTCTTTTCCATAAGGTCCAACTGTTTTATTGTTTATCAAAAAATCATATAAAAATTGCACTCCACTCCATGAAGGTGATTTGTGATTCCCATCAATATAATACCAACCTTTTTCCTTTGTATAATTCATAGTACCTGAACCTTTATAAATACATTGAGAAGCAAAACTAGTACAATCTCCACCTACCGAATCAAAATTATAATATTCGGGATTCCTAGTAAAAGCCCATCTTTTAGCATAATCATATACCTGTTGTCTATCATATCCTACTTCCTTCATAAACCCTCCTTTTTTTCGATTTAGGGTCGGGTCTTAAAATGTGAAATTATCTTAAGTTATATTTTTAGTTCTGTAAATTTCACATTTTAAGACCCGACCCCAAATCGAAAAACTCCATAATTATTTGCCTATAAATATCTGGACATATATTTTTCCATATTTCGGGCTACTAACAACACCTATTCCAGTATAATTAAAACTACTATTTAATATATTTGCTTTATGACCAGACGAATTCATCCACGCATTTACTGCTCCACTATTACTTGAGTTAGCTGCTATATTCTCACCTGCTGTTCTATATGATATTTTAAAACTTCTTAACATATCAAATGGTGAACCATATGTTGGTGACTGATGCGAAAAGTAATTACTTGTTACCATATCTTCTGCCTTTATTCTTGATACTCTTTGAACTTCATTATCTATTTTTAATGCTTGTAATCCATTATTTGTTCTTTGTTTATTGATTAAATCAAATACTTCTTTCTCATCCGAATTCATATTTGATGGATTTTGTGTATTTCCTACCCCAGAAGAACCTCCTAAACCAGTATTATTAGAAGTTGGATAAATTGGTTTTATGTATTTTTTACTTACAGCTCCAATAAAATCTTTCTCCGTCTGAATTATATACCAATCTCCCACTCCTGCAAAAACTCTTATATATTCATTTTTCTTAACAGTTGTAACAATTTCATAATGTGTACCTGGTCCACTTCTTACATTCAAATTTGTTGCTGTTACTAATCCTGTAGAAAAATCTAATTTATAATAATGCTGCATACTAAATGATGTAGAAAAAATACATATAATCAAAGAAAAAACTAAAACCATTGTTATTTTTAATAATTTAGTCTTTTTTATTGTTATTACTCTCATAAAACACTCCCTTTACTTTATATTTAATTCTATTCTTACAATAAGTCCTATATACACAAAAAAATAAATGTAAACACATTCTTTTTGTGTATACATTTATTTTATCACTTCAGCTATGCTGTTTCTTTTTTATTACTATTTGGCATTTGTCTTTTTTTCTTAACAACTGGTTTACGAGTTTCTTTATTTTCACTTATTACTGTTTCTGGTCCTGCACTCTCAAGAACTGTTGCTTTTGTAATAATACATTTTTCAATTTCTGGATTCGATGGTATCTCAAACATAATATCTCTCATTATTTCTTCAATAATAGAACGAAGTCCTCTTGCTCCTGTTTTTCTTTCAATTGCTTTATTAACAATTGCTTCTAGTGCCTCATCTTTGAATATCAGTTCTACACCATCTATTTCAAACAACTTTTGATATTGTTTTACTAAAGAGTTTTTAGGTTCTACTAATATTTCTATTAAAGCTTTTTTATCTAAATCTTTTAATGTTGCAATAATAGGTAATCTACCTATAAATTCTGGTATCAAACCAAACTTTAATAAATCTTGTGGTAATAATTCTTGGAATATTTCATATTTATTTATTTCACTTTGACTTTCAATTTTTGAGCCAAATCCAATAGATTTTTTACCAGTTCTATCTTTTATAATATTTTCTAACCCTTCAAAAGCTCCACCACAAATTATTAAAATATTCTCTGTATTTATTTGTAATAATTCTTGATTTGGATGTTTTCTTCCTCCTTGAGGTGGTACAGAAGCAACTGTTCCTTCTATTATTTTAAGTAAAGCTTGTTGAACTCCCTCTCCACTTACATCTCTTGTAATTGAAGGATTCTCAGATTTTCTAGTTATTTTATCTATTTCATCAATATATATAATACCCTTTTCTGCCTTCTCAATATCACCATCTGCTGCTTGTATTAATTTTAATAAAATATTTTCAACATCTTCACCGACATATCCAGCTTCTGTTAAAGTAGTAGCATCTGCTATTGCAAATGGTACATTTAATATTTTTGCTAAAGTCTTAGCAAGTAATGTTTTCCCACAGCCAGTTGGACCTAATAATAATATATTACTTTTTTGTATTTCTATATCAGTCTTATCTGCATTTTCTTCATGTGCAATTCTTTTATAATGGTTATATACAGCTACAGATAATGTCTTTTTAGCTTCATCTTGACCTATTACATAGTCATCTAAAACCTTTTTTATTTCCTTTGGACTTGGTATATTATTTAATTCATTTAATGTATATCCAGCCTTTTCATCCTCATACATCTCTGTCTCAATTATACTTGTACAAAGATCTACACATTCATCACAAATATATACCCCTGGCCCAGCTACTATTTTTTTTACATTTTCTTGTGCTTTTCCACAAAATGAACATCTAACACTTTTTGGTGTATCACTTTTTGCCATACTTAATTTTCTTCCTTTCTCATGTGTAGGACAAAAGGACGTAGATAATGTCCCTTTGTCCTATATTTCTATTTTCTTTTGTCCATTATTCCATCTATTAATCCATATTTTAAAGCTTCTTCTGCTGTCATATAATTATCTCTTTCAGTGTCTCTTTCAATTGTTTCAATAGATTGCTCTGTTCTATCACTTAAAAATCTATTTAATTTTTCTCTAGTTTTTACTAAATGATCTGCATGAATTTTTACTTCAGTTGCTTGACCTGAAATTCCTCCACCACCAATTAATGGTTGATGTATTAATATTTCTGCATTAGGAGTAGCAAATCTTTTACCTTTTTCTCCTGCTGCTAAAAGTGCAGCTCCCATACTTGCTGCCATACCAATACAAATTGTTGATACTGGGCATTTTATATAATTCATAGTATCTATTATTCCCATACCATCTGTAATTGATCCTCCTGGTGAATTTATATATAGGTGAATATCCTTATCAGGATCTTCTGATTCTAAAAATAATAATTGAGCTATTATTAAACTTGAAGTTGTAGGATTTACATCCTCTCCTAAAAATATTATTCTATCTTTTAATAATCTTGAGAAAATATCATAAGATCTTTCTCCTTTACTTGTTTGCTCTATAACATATGGCACTAAACTATTTTTTTCTAACATAAATTTTCCTCCTTTGACTTTTCCCATTTTAGGGTCGGGTCTTAAAATGGGAATAAAATTATAAAAAACATTCTATATATTTGAAACATATAGTTTTAAATTCCCATTTTAAGACCCGACCCTAAAGTGGGAATTTAATTTATTATACACTAATAACTCTAAATTGCAAAAAAGTTGGGGTTAAAATTTTACTATTTAATCTCACACCCCAACCTTTCTTATTTTACTAGATTTATATTACTATTTTATTTTGGCATTTTTTACTAGGAAATCTATTGCTTTTTCTGACTCTAATCCTTGTTTTATGTAACTTCTTACATTTTCATTTTTTAAGAATTCTTCATCATTTTCTTTTCCATAATTTTTAGCCATTTCTTTTAATTTCTCATCTACTTCTTTATCTGTTGCTTCTATTTTTTCAGCTTTTATAACTGCTTCTAAAGCTAATCTTGATTTTATTCCTTCAACTGCTTGAGGTTCATATTCTTTTCTTATATCTTCTATAGATTTATTCATCATTTGAAGATATTGTTCCAATTTTAAACCTTGATAAGATAATCTTTGCTCGATATCTTTTAACATATTGTCTATTTCTACTTCAACCATTCCATCTGGAATTTCTACTTTTACATTTTCACATACTGCTTTAATAACTGCATCTTGTGTTTCATATTTAGCTTTTTCATCATTTTGTTTTTGTTGTTTTTCTTTAATATCTGCTTTTAATTCTTCTAATGTATCAAATTCACTTACATCTTTTGCAAATTCATCATCTAATGCAGGTAATTCTTTTTTCTTAATTTCATGAACTTTTACTTTAAATGTAGCATCTTTTCCAGCTAAATCTTTAGAAAAATACTCTTCTGGAAACTTAACATTTATATCTTTTTCTTCATCAATTTTCATACCAATTACTTGATCTTCAAATCCTGGAATAAATGTATTACTTCCTATTTCTAGTTCGTGACCTTCTGCTTTTCCACCTTCAAAAGCTTTTCCATCAACAAATCCCTCAAAGTCTATTGTTGCAATATCTCCACTTTCTACTGGTCTATCTTCAATTGATATTAATCTTGAATTATGTTCTTGCATATGTCCTAATTCATGTTCTATATCTTCATCTGATACATTATACTCAATTTTTTTAATTTCTATACCTTTATATTTTCCAAGTTCAGCTTCTGGTTTTGTTTGTACTATTGCTGTAAATATTAAATCTTTTCCTTTTTCAATTTGTGTTACTTCAATATCAGGTCTACTAACAACTTCTACATTGTGTTCTTTTACAGCTTCTTCCATTGCATCTGGAGCAACTTCATTAAATGCATCTTCATAAAAAATTTCTTTTCCGTAATATTTTTCTACTATTTGCATTGGTGCTTTACCTTTTCTAAATCCTGGTATATTAAAGTATTTAGCACTTTTAAAATATACTTTTTTTATTGCTTCTTCAAATTTTTCAGCCTCAACTGTTATTTCAAATTTTACTTCATTTGCATTTTTTGTTTTTTCTAATTTACTTTTCATTACTCTTTCAAATCCTTTCTTTATTCATATAGCTAATACATTATACCACATTTTTCCTATTTTGCAAGGAATTTTTTATATTTTTCAAAAAATACTTGTTTTTTTTTTATTTTTGTGTTAAACTTGTAAATAGTCAATTTATTTAAGAATTTTAGGAGGTGCAATTTAAGATGGCAAAATGTGAAATTTGTGAAAAATCAATAAGTCATGGAAATAAGCTTAGCATTACTCGTTCTCATATAAGTAAAAGAACTTCTAGAACTTGGAAACCAAATTTAAGAAGTGTAAAAGCAATTATTAATGGTGAACCAAAAAGAATTCATGTATGTGCTAAATGTTTAAGAGATGGTAAAGTAAAAAGAGCATAAGCTCTTTTTTTGTTTCAAATTTAAGGACAGAGCAAATATTTGATAAACAAAAATTTTGCTCTGTCCCTAAATTTTTTATTCTTTTATTCCAAATATCAATTTTACAAACCCTCTTAAAAACTTTGGAACTTTTTTTACAACGACTGTCATATGTATCTACCTCCCTTTTATTTAACAAGCTAACCACATAAAACCAACACATACAACTGTTACTCCTATTATAAATAGCCAACCTGTTACTGGAAGTAATAAAACCAATAATATTCCCAATCCTAAACCAATCAAACACACAGCAAGTGTCTTTTTTAATATATGAAACATTTTATTACCTCCTTTATTTTTATATATTATATTAGATTTTATAATTATTTGTTCCTCTTTATGTAGAATTCATTTTTAAATTCTCGATTTGGGGTCGGGTCTTAAAATGGGAAATTTACAAAACTAAAAAATAGCATAAAATAATTTCCCATTTT
>CAQRYF010000035.1 GCA_948875265.1 uncultured Clostridia bacterium | reverse complement strand
TATTTTTAATACATTATATATAATAAATGATATATTAGATCAAAAAAGGAATTTGAAAAAAGCAAAAAAATAGATTAAAAAAATAAAGTAGGTTATTTTAATTAAATAATCTACTTTTATCATTCCATTACTTTCTTTAAGCTATCAAAGTCAATTCCTAAAATTAAGCAAATTGCCATAAACTCAAAATCTTTTAGAATCATTAATTGTTTTTCTATTTTATAAAGTTCATCTCCTGAAATAGGAATACCAATTAAATCTAATTCTCTTGATAAGTCTGCTCTTGAATATCCAATTTTCTTCCTAGAATACTCAATTAAAGCACCATAAGCATTACTTTTACCTCTAAATTTTTTCATTTTATACCTCAATAATATTATTTTAATTGATTTTATAATAATTATTATGATATATTTTAGTAGGGAGTATACTAAAAACTCAAAAAAATGAAATTTTAAAGGAGGAATTTTATATGGAAAAGTATAAAAAAGACAAAAAAAGCACAGGAATTATTAGGTATGTTGATAGTTTAGGAAGAATTGTTGTTCCAAAAGAAATACGAGCTATGTTTAAGATAGTTGAAAAAGAAAAAATAAAAATATATGTAAAAAATAATGTTATTCTTTTAGAAAAGTTTGAGCCAAATTGCATACTTTGTGGAAATAAGGAAGATTTAATGGAGTTTAAGGAAAAGTTAATTTGTAAGAAATGCGTTAACAATATAGAAAAATTATAATCTGTTTTATATCAATAAAATTAATATATATCATAAACTAAATATAATTTGATTTAAAACTATTGAAATATAGGCATAAACTTATTATAATATTTATATAAATTATAAACATAGAAATATAATTACTAAGTAATATATAGAAAAGGAGAAAAATCTAATATGAAGAAGATTGCAATAGTAACAGGAGCTTCTAGAGGAATTGGAAGAGAAATTGCAAAAACACTTGCTAAAGAAGGAATACATGTTATAGCAAATTATAATAAATCCGAACAAAAGGCAGAAGAGTTAAAAAAGGAATTGAAAAGAGAAAATATTGATATAGATATTTTTAAAGCAGATGTTTCAAAAAGAGAACAAGCTCATGAATTAGTAGAATATACATTAAAGAAATATGGGAAAATAGATATATTAATAAATAATGCAGGTATTGCCGAATTTAAGGAATTCACACAAATAACTGATATTGAATGGAATAAAATGATAAATACAAATTTGAATTCAGTATTTATAATGAGTCAAGAAGTATTAAAAAATATGATACATAATAAAAATGGATGCATTATTAATATCTCTTCTATTTGGGGATTAGTTGGAAGTTCTTGTGAAGTACACTATTCAACTGCAAAAGCAGGAATTAATGGTATGACAAAGGCTTTAGCTAAAGAATTAGGACCTTCTAACATAAGAATAAATGCAATAGCGCCAGGAATTATTGATACAGAAATGAATAATGATATAAAAGAAGAAGATGTAGATATAATAAAAAATGATATACCACTAGGAAAAATAGGTAAAACAGAAGATATTGCAAAATGTGTAAAATGGTTAATTGAAGATAATTTTACAACTGGTCAAATAATATCTATTAATGGTGGTTGGGTGATAATTTAATTTAACACAAAAAAGCGACTATTTTTAGTCGCTTTAATTTATACAAAACCAATAATTAACATTATTAATCAGTTACTTTTCTTCTATAATTTCCAGAAATTATTTTTGGAAGATATGTTATGATTTTATAAACAGCTAAACGTACTTTTTTACTCCACAAATATGACCTTCTTAATTTTCTAGCAGAACCTAAAGATACAGGTTCATCATCTAAAACTAATAATTCAGTTTGAACTTTTTCTAATGGGAAAATATAATTTGTACCATTGTTATTATCCCAAACGTCATTACCGTTTTTAAAACAAAAATTAAAAGTTTCACCCTGCAATAGTTCTATTTCAGCTTGATATCCTAGTTCTGTTTTTTCCATTTGTATATCATTAATATTATCCCAATTTAAACCAAAGCCATAATGAATAGACACTTCCTCATTAGAAGCATCTTGAAAAAGCATACCTGTGTATGATATTTTTACCTTACTATTTTCAACTAATTTATCAGTATTAAAAAAGATATTTTTTGTTAGCTCCATTTAATTTCTCTCCTTATTTATCTTTTGCTAGAAACATTATAATATTAAATTCTACAATGTTCAAGTATTTTCGAAAAAAAATTGGAAAAAGTTTTAGAATATTGTGTTTTTTCTTAATATAATGAGAAGTAATAATAAAGATTAAATATCATATTATTTAATAGTAATAATATGATATTTAAAAAAATTTTAAAAATCTTGTCAAAAAAACAACTTTGTGATACTATTTAATTAGTATAATAAAAAGGGGAAATTTTTTATGAAAGACGTTTCTATTAAAGAGAATCTGGAGGATGAAAATATGGATAAGTCAAAAGAAGATTCTGAAAAAAATATTAGAGAAAATAAGGGAAAAGACCTAAAACAAGAAGGTAAAGAATTCAAAAAAGTGGATAAAAAACAGAAAAAGATAGAAAAAGAAATAAAAGAAATGGATGAAGAAAAGGAAAAAAGAAAATGGGTAATTCCAGTTATTATTACTAGTGTAATAATTGTAATACTTCTTTTTATATCTACCATTTTTGCTTTTTTAAATATAAATAATCAGAATATTATAAGTGGAGTTTCTATATCTGGAATAGATGTTTCAGGATTATCTAAAGAAGAAGCAAAAGCAAAAATAGAAAATGTATATAATGAGAAAATAGAAAAAGAAGTATCTATTAAATATGAAGAATATGAAACAACATTAAATCCAACATTAATGGAAGTGAATTATGACATAGAAAAAGCTATAAATGAAGCTGACAAAGTAGGAAGAGGAAGTAATATATTTATAAATAATTATAATATTTTATTTACATTGATAGGGAAGAAAAATATAGATGTAAATATGTCATTAAATGAAGATGTAACTAAACAAACAATAAATGATATAAGTATTAATTTACCAGGAGTTGTTATAGAATCTAGTTATTCTATAGAGGAGGATAATTTAATAATAACAAAGGGTAAAGAGGGAATATATGTAGACACAGAATCTTTATTAAATAAAGTAAAAGAAAAATTAAAAAATATAAATGCAAATGAAGATTATATTCAAATACCAGTTATAGATAAAAAACCAGAAGAAATAAATATAGATAGAATTCACGAAGAAATATATAGAGAAGTAAAAGATGCATATTATACTAAAGACCCATTTACAATTTATCCTGAAGTAGAAGGGGTAGATTTTAATGTAGAAGAAGCAAGAGCTATATTAGAAGAAGATAAAGAAGAATATATTATAAAACTTATTATAACAAAACCAAAAGTAACAATGAATGATATTGGATCAGAGGCATTTCCAGATAAACTTGCAACATTTACAACAAGATATGATGCTGGAGATATTGATAGGACTACTAACTTGAGAATTGCTTGTCAAAAAATAAATGGAAAAGTAGTTTTAGCAGGAGAGACATTCTCATATAATAAAACATTAGGAGCAAGAACAGCTGCAGCTGGATATAGAAATGCTAAAGTATATGAGGCTGGAGAAGTTGTAGATGGAATAGGTGGAGGAATTTGTCAGATTTCATCAACATTATATAATGCAGTATTAATGGCAAATTTGGAAATAGTAGAAAGAAGAAATCATCAATTTGTAACGTCATATGTACCAGCAGGGAGAGATGCAACTGTAGTTTATGGAGCAATAGATTTTAAATTTAAGAATACAAGACAATATCCTGTAAGAATATTAGCAAGTGCACAAAATGGAATTGCAACAGTATCTATTTATGGAATTAAGGAAGAAAATGAATATACATTTAGTTTTAGTACAAAAACAGTAGCTTCAATTCCTTTTAGTACTAAATATATAGAAGATGGAAAAATTGCTTTAGGAACAGAAAAAGTAAAACAAAAAGGTGCAAATGGATTAAAGACTGAAACATATATAACAAAGAGTTTAAATGGAAAAGTAATATCAACAAAAGTACTTTCAAAGGATACATATGATGCAATGACAAGAATTATTTTAAAAGGAACAAAAGGAGCATCAACAGCTCCATCAACAACACCAACAGAACCAACGACTCCAGTTACTCCAACAGAGCCAACAATACCTGTAGAGCCAATAGAACCAACAACTCCTGTAGACACACCACCAGCAGAACAAGAAACACAAACAACAGAATAAATTAAAAAAATCCCTTAAGATGTAAATCTAGGGATTTTTTGATTCATAAACTATTGACATTAAATAAAAAAGGTACTATAATAAAAAAAGTTTCAAACAAATTATAAATATGGGTTATTAGCTCAGTTGGTAGAGCAGCGGACTCTTAATCAGTTCGTACGTTACCTATAAGATAGTAGTTCAACTCCTTTTGTTTCTAAGCCTTTAAGGAATTGGAAAAATAATATAAATTAGTGGCTTGCACCACTTTGCACCACTTTTGCACCAGTTTCGTACATTGGTACAAAAGTGTGAAAAAGTATATTTAAAATTATATATTTGGTCCACTAGCTCAATTGGCTAGAGCAACAGACTCTTAATCTGGAGGTTCTGGGTTCAATTCCCAGGTGGATCACCATATTGTCTATTCTGAAAATGAGTAGACTTTTTTTATGCTACTTTTTGATTTCTATATTCATTTTCAAATATACTTTTATAAACTTCTTTTATTGCTTGTTGTTTCCTTTTGCTAGAAACACATATATAGTATTTTTGTGTAGTATCAAAATTAGAATGTCCCATTAACCTCATTAATACAATTTGGTCCATTCCTTGTTCAGAACAGAATGTTGCAAAAGAATGTCTTAATCCATAAGGTGTCATATGCTCTAATTGATATTTCTTTATAAAACTTTTCATAGAATCAGATAAATTTTCAGGTATATACGGTTTTCTATATTGGTTTAAGAACATATAGCAATTTTCATTCCATTTCATCCCATAATACTTGAATAATTTTTTCTGTTTTTCTTTATGTTCTAATAATCTTCTTTTCAATCTTGGATTTAAAGGAATTCTTCTGTAGCTTTCAGGTGTTTTTAATCTACCATCACTTCTTTGGTGTCCTATAATATTACATTCATCATTATAAATAGGGAAATCCTTATAAGCATTATTTATAATTAATTCATTTGATATTTCATTTATTACACACCATTTTAATCCACAACATTCTTCTGGTCTGACACCAGTTAATAGCATTGTTTCAAAAAGCAAGGATACATCTGTATCTTCTTTCTCAAAACAGTCAAGCCATAAATCTTGCCTATCAGATTCAATAAAAATTATAGTTTCTTCTTTATCAGTATAGGGTTTTTTAGGTTTCTTGATTCTAGGAATATAATAAATATAATTGTGTTCCCTTGCAAAGTCAAAAACCATTTTTAAAACAATATAAACAGATTCTTTATTACGATAACCATTAAAAGAGTTTATACAATCTTTTATGTTTTGTTCAGTAATAATACTTATATTTTTATTATCTTTAAAATATGGTATAACTTGTGTATTAAGAATGTCATTGTATCCTTGTATAGTTTTAGGGCTTAATGGCTTTGGATTATCCTCAGTTTCTTTTGTTAATGATAGTTTAAATTTAAACCATTCTAAAGCAACAGTTTCAAAATTTTTTAAGTTTACAGGTGCAATTTGATTTTGTTTAAAAAAATCTAATTTATTTTGTTCCTCTAAAGTAAGTGTTTGATTTTGAGAAACATTACTGGGATATGCTTGTTGTTCTATATTTTGTGTTACACTAATTTGTGAATAAGTTGTAGGTGAAATAGTTGTATTATCTGTTATCGTTAAAAGTTCAAATACCATTGTTGCAGATTTCATTACATCTGAATCAGTAGTTAATCTTAATTCTTGTATAGAAATCATAATAGAATCATAAATGTTAAGGCATATTTCTTTTTTTAACAAATTCATTTTTTTATATTCGGATAATTGTTCTGCTATTTTTAATAATATTTTACATACTGCATCTTTTCCAGATATTCCACTATATGATGTTATTCTGGGGTTTTTACCACCTCCTATAACTTTTAAGGTAACTCTTGCTTGAAATCCTTTATCTTTTGGTACTACACTAATTGTATAGTGCCTTTTTAATTCACTCCTATTTTGCTTTACCATAGTTGTTGTATTAGTATTTTCTAATTTTTTCATATAATTTCTTCCCTTCCGTTTATTAGAAAGTAAAAAAGAATATAAATAAATTTCAAAAAACGAGTGAATAAATCGTTTATAAAAATTATTTATATTCTAACGCTCAATCACCAATTTGTCAGCCCATACGTGAAAATTATTTTATTTTTTTAATATTCTCCATATTGTCCACAGTTTTCGGCAAACCATTTTGGTAATAATTCTTTATTTATAATAATTTTTCTTTTGAATTTTACTGCTGGAAATCCATCTACTTTAACTAATTCTAACATTAAATTTCTGCCAATCCCTAGCATTTTTCTTGCCTCATCTACAGTAATTCCTAATTGTTCATTATTATCTAATTTCATAATATCTACTAAAAACAAGCCTATGAAAATAGAATTGTTTTCCTTTCTTTTAAAATTTTAAGCAATATTGAAATAATTAATATTCTAATCCATAATCATTTTTAACATTAAAACTATATCTATAAATTTCATTTTGTTTCACCCATTAATTCCATTTTATTTTTTTAGGTACAGCATAAGAAGTTTTATTTTTAAATTCGTCCTTTAACTTAAATTCATTTGATCTACTATGATAACCATAAATACTCGAATTCCATTTTTTGAAAGCTCTATTATTAATTGTTCGCCTTCCTGAAAGTTCATTACTTGCTTGTATATGTAACAATTCAATATAACCATCTAATCTTTCATTTTTCTTTAGTTGTCTTTTTCTATTTATACATTCAATGTTTAGTTTTCTTTTTCGTATTGATGTTTCCTTTTTCCTTCGTTCTTTTTCTTTAATATATCTATTATCTGCTTTTATGATTTTCGTTATATATGGGCAAGAAACTTTTAATTTAATGGAAATTGATTTACTAGTTAATTTCTCATCATAGTATAATGAAATAATCTTTTCTTTTACACTTATATCAATCATCTCCTTAAAGATTGGTTAATTTTTGGTACAACAATTTTTAGATACAATGATACTAATATAAATCTCTTACTAAATACTCCATATAAGTAGCAAAATCTTTTCTATGTAAACTCGATAACTTTGGTGTATAATATATTCTCTTTTTAGCTTTTTGTTTTAATGTATTTAATCGAATTGTATTTATTATTGCTACAATACCTAAAATAGTACAACAAATTATTAAAAATATTATAAAAAATATCATAAATCTTTTAATTCCAAGTTGTTTAAAATTTTATCAACTTTTTTGTGTTATAGTTAATACATAAGTCCAATTACTTCCAATAATTTTTTACAGTCATTCTAGTATTAGTAATTGCACATTCTTTTCGTAAATGATTAAAAGCAACAATTGTATAACAAAATAATTAAAAACATATTGGAACTTACCTCTCTTTCTTTTTAAATTTGAGATGTTATTTTAACCCCTCTAATATATAAGTTCCAATACGCATTAAAAATGGGAAAGTTTTTAAAAAATATTTAAAATTTTTTTAATTTTTTCTATTTTTTATGAGTGCTTTACATATTTGAAACTTTATTTCATGTTCGCAATCTTCTTGATATTTTCCAAGTTTTGAAGTATGGATGCGAATTACATTCTCAAAATTATTTATTATTTTAGAAACTTCATCATTAGTTAAATTATAGTTATTAAATTTTTTATCTTCCATTTTTATAATTCTCCTTAATTTTCTTAAATTTATTAGTTATTGACTTTTTCCTATTGCAAATAGTTCTTCTATCTACATTGAGTAATGTTGCCACCTGATTAACTTGATATTTTGCTAAATACAATAAAAACACCACTAACTTTTCATTAAAAGTTAGTGGTGTTATAAACATAGAAATCCCCTCATTTTTTGCAATTCTTTCTAAAATTTTAACAATTTTTTCTTGTTCATCTATAGTATATGGTTTTAAGGCATATACTCCCCTTAGTATTTTTAGTTCAGAAAGATTATCACTAAAATTATATGTATCACTTACTGCAAGTAACTCTTCTGGAAATTCATCATCATCTATTGAGACACTCTCTTTTTCCAATCTCCTCGATATAATTCTTTGATATTTTAAAATAGTTTTATATATAATTCCATATATATATTTTTTTTCTTCATCTGATAATGAATCTTTTAAATAGTCTTTCATAGACACAAACCTCCAAATTTTCAAAATTAGAAACTTGTCCTAATTGAAATTTGAAGTTAGGCCCCAAAATAAAAACTCCCCTCCTTTAATACAAAAAATTTGCCTACTAATAAAACTCTTAATATATATAGTTGGTACGATTAGGGTAAGAGTAATTAGTTCGATTGAATTTTATTATTACTACAAAATTCAACAGACAAATTTCAAAAAAATTATATATATAATGAATTAAAATGTCTGTCACAATGTGTAACTATATGTTTAGTTTTTTTAAAAAACTCTAAAAGCATTTATAATACTAGATTTTACAAGTGATTTTTTATAAAAATTGATGAAAATATAAGAAATGTGTTTTAATAAAAATAGCAAAAAAAGAAAGAAGATTAGAAAAAAATCGAAAAAAAGAAGATTAGATATTTAGAACTAAAATTTTTGTGAGTATGTGGAATAATAGTTGATAATATGCTATAATCTTAGTGATAAATAGAATTAAGAAACAAATGGTAATTTAAAATGGAGATTGATTAAATGAAAGTATTAGATATAGATTTAGATTTTTTTCTTGATAAAGTTACATATCCGATAAGTAATAAAAGTAGATATCCAGATGAGATGTGCGAAGTATGGAGTGAAAAAAAAGTAGTTGAATATTTTGAAAAAATTTTAGGACTATCAAAAGAAAGAAAAGTAAAAGGAAGAATTATTGAGAGGCACAATGAAAGTTTGGATTTTTGGGAAGAACAAATTGCTAGCAAAAAGTTAACTATTCCTTTCCAAATTATTCATATAGATTCTCATTCTGACCTTGATTATATAGATAGAACTATCGAAGGTGAATTAGATAGCTCTGGATATATGCAATTACTTTCATTACCGTGTGTAAAAAATAGATATCAATTAATTTATAAATCTACAACAAATGAACTTCACGAAAAATGGATAAATGAGGGAAATTATTTAATTTTCTCTATTGCTTTTGAATGGGTAAAAAAAATAGTATACTGTACCAACACTACTGAATCATATATGAACAATGATTACCCCAAACAATTTGTTTTTAAGGATATTTTTGAAAAAAACAATAAGTATTCAAAAATTCTTTATCTTGCTAATTCAAATAATAAAGAAAAATATTTGGTAGATTATGATATAATTACTAAAATTCAAAATGATGAAAATTTTGGGGATTATGATTTTATTACCTTTGCAAAATCGCCTCAATATACTCCCAAAAAATCTGATTTTATTATTAGTATTATTAAGGAATATATTGAAGAAATATAATTTTATAAAGATATAATTTAGGACAGATATTATAAAATATCTGTTTTAAATTTTAAGATATCTTACATTTATATATTGATAAAATTTCCTAAAAAGTGTAACCTTTTTTATTTTTTTTCCATTATAAAGGTGTAAGAGATCTTATAAAAGGAGCAAGAAAAATTGGAAGATAAGAAAATTGAAAAATATATAGTAAATGATAAATTAAATTTAGATAAAATAGTCGATGATTACACTTCGTATGTAAGAACAATTATAAATAATATGGTTAATAGTAATATACATCAAGAGGATAAGGAAGAAATCTTATTAGATACATTTTTTATATTATGGAAAAAATATAATGAAAAAAAGGTAATATATTCATTAGATTCCTATATTGCAGGGATAACAAGAAACCTAGTGAAAGAGAAGATAAAGAAATCAAATTATATGTTAGATATAAATGATTACGAAAATGTAATAGAACTCTCTTCCTATGATTTATATTATGAAGAGAGAGAAGATGTATCAAAATTAAGAAATAGCATAAATAATTTAAAAAAAATAGATATAGAAATTATAAATTTATACTATTATTCTTCAAAATCGATAAAAGATATAGCGAAAGAGTTAAATATTTCAGAAGTGAATGTAAAAACAAGATTACACAGAATACGAAAAAAAATAAAAAAGGAATTAGTAAAGGAGAATTAAATTAAATGAATGATGACTTAAAAGAAAAATTAAAATTTAATATATCTATATCTCAAATGAGGGAAGCGGAAAATTTAGCTATGAATAATAAAAAAGTAAAAGTTAATAAGGGAATAGGTATTGCAGCTTGTTTCATCATTGCTACAACAGGAGTAGCGTTTGCAAGTAGTAAAGTGATTGAAAATATTTGGAAAATACCAGAAGTACCAAAAGAAGGCATTATCAAAATCACAGAGGAAAGTAAGAAAGACAATATATCAGAGGAAAAAGCTAAAGAAATTGCAGTTAATAAACTTGAAGAAATAGGATTTAATTCAGATATAATTGATACGGATCATTATAAACAAATAGATTCTAATAAAATAATGTATCGATTTATAACACAAGAAAATTTTTCAATAAGTATTGATGGTCAAACTGGTGATTTTTTTGAAATTTGGAATGTAAATGAAAATATCCAAGATGAGAAAATAACAATAACAGAGGAAGAAGCAAAAGAAATTGCTAATCAATATTACAAATTATTTGGCTTTAAAGAAGGAGAATACGAAATTACAAAAGTTTGGTCAAACAATAAATATGGAAGCGGAATAGGTCAAGGATATAAAATAGATATAGAATATAACAAAAAATATGGAGAAATATATAACCCATACGAACGTGTTAGTATTTCAATTGAATCCAAAAATAAAGCACTAGATTATTTTAGAACAGAGAAGATACCTTATGATAATAATGAAATTATTGTTTCAGAAGAAGAGGCTCTTCAAATAGCCTTAAATGAAGATAAAAAAATAGGAACAAATGAAATTGAAAAAATTCAAATAAAGAAAATGGTTGTTATGATGAATGCAGATGCTTATGATAGAATTCATAACAAAGAAGATTATTATAAATCTAAGCAAACAGTAGATTATCCAATAGAAAAACGAAATTATTATGTTGTAGAAGAGAGGGTAAGAAATGCATGGGTTGTCGAGATTACATATAAAGATAATTATGATGGTGATATTGTAAAAAGATATACAGAAGGTAAGTACAATTACTTTGTAGATTGTACAACTGGGGAGATAATTGGAGGAGCGTCGATGGACTATATTAATGACTAAGCAAGTTGAAAGATTAGATATTTGAAGTCTAATCTTTTTTTTAAAATTTAATATTAATGCAAGAAAATAGGCATGTTATAATATCTAATATATGTGTCTAAGGGAACTATAGATATGATGGAGGAAAAAGGTGGAAGAACTAGTAGAAAGAGCGAAAAACAATGACAGTGATGCTTTTACTCATTTAATATTAAATATTGAAAGAGATTTGTATTGCATAGCAAAAACTAAAATTGAAAACGAAAATGATATTGATGATATAATGCAAGAAACTATGATAATAGCATTTTTGAATCTAAAAAAGCTAAAAAATAATAGTGTTTTCAAAACATGGATTATAAGAATTCTCATTAATAATTGTAATAAATTCTATAAAAGAAAAAAATATAGATCGCTTGATGAAGAGAAAGAAATAGAGAAAATCAGTAGTGGTGAAATGGATTTATCCAATATTGAATTTAATGATTTTATTTCATTTTTAAACAAAGATGAAAGAACAATTTTAACACTTTTCTATTATTTAGGCTATACAACAAAAGAGATTTCAAAGATATTGAACAAAAGAGAAGGAACAATATGCAGTAAAATTTCAAGAGCAAAAACAAAAATAAAAGAAAAGTATAAAGGAGAGTTTTATTAAAATGAAAAATTTAGATGAATTTTTATATAAATTCAAAGATGATCAACAGGAAATTCCTCATTCTTTTACTAATATGATAAAGAATTTTTCTCCAAAATCAAAAGAAAGTAGGAATTTGATAATGAAGGTTAATGCAATAAAAAAATCAATTATAATAGCAACAAGTTTACTATTAGGATCTGGTGTGGTGTTTGCAACCACTAAAACTTATGAAAATATATGGAAACAACCAGAAACTTATGAATTTTCTTATGAATTAACGGAACAAGAAAAAATAGAGACAATTAACGAAGAAGAAGCTAAAAAGAAAGCAACTGAATATTTAAGAAAGATAGGGTTGGATGAAGAAATAAATGGATTAACATTAAGGAAAGATGCTTATGAAGATGAAGTGATATGGGATATAGGATTTGAAAATGGAAGTATGAAGATTAACAGAAAGGGAGAATTTGAAAGTTTAAATATTCCATCCTACAATTATAAAATACCTTATAATTATGGAATAACAAAAGAAGAGGCAAGAAAAGTAGCAAAGCAATTGTTATCTAAATATAATCCTAATAATAATGATGATGAATATGAATTAGTATCATTAAGGGGAAATATGGAGGAGGACAAGGCATCTTATATTTGGTATGCTACATTTTATAAAAAATATGATGATTTAATGAATCAATATGAAAAAATAGACATAGGATGGATTCCAACAATAAATGGATTATATAGCTTGAGTTTTGAAAGCTATAAATATGAAAACAATGAACAAGTAATTTCAAAAGAAGAGGCTATTAGAATAGCAACAGAAAAGGATAAGCAAATTGAAAAAAGGCACAACATAACATCTACAGAAGCAGAAATTGGAATTGATAAAATGAATACAGAAGTTATCTATAGAGAACAAAATATAGAAGAATATGAAAAAGGCACAATTAATTTTGAATCAGATAAAAATGGAGTATATAAAGTAAAAGATGATGCAGTATTTTATAAAGTAGATAATCGAGTAAGAAGAGTTTGGGAAGTAACTATTCATTATGATTATATTAAATATAAAGAAAATGGTTCAGAAAAATTTGTTTACTATGTAGATGTAACTACAGGAGAAATAATTGGTGGAGATAGGTTTTACGGTGCTAAAATGCAATTAAAAAATCTAATAGAAGATCCATATAATGTTATAGAAAAATAATATTAATAAGAGTATTAGAATTCAACTACAAATTACACATAAAGCAGATGATTATTTGATTAATTATCTGTTTTTGTGATACTATAAGTAAAAAGATGATTTGACATAGAGTACTTTGTAAAGGAGAATACGAAACTAGGGAGACAGGAAATAAAACAAAAAGCAAAATTTATGATCAAAGAAATAGAAGAAAAAACCTTAAGGAAAAAGTAAAGTGAGTTCGTAAACCTAACAAAGAAAATTTTGATGATAGAAATATTTGCTATAAAAAGCAAAAGAAGCAAGAAATTTAAGATTAAATTAATATAAAAAATATTGCATAAGTAAAAATACAATATAATTTTTAGACCAAAAAATCCAACTCCCAATGAGGTGGATTTTCTGGTTATCGGATTCCTATCTTAGAAAATCCTTTTTGAATAGATGTGAGTAAAATTAGTTACAACAAACTGCAATCAGGATTATCCGTAAATCCAAATTTTAACAAATACGCTTTTTCCAGAAGGAATACCCCTAAAAGAAAAAACTACATAACTTGGACTGCCATGATACATATTTGATAACTTACTTGTACCATTGGAACTAACCCGTGCACCTGTGACATTTGTGACACCGTTTGAGTCAAAAACATCAAGACTCATTGCTCCGTTCCAGCTAGATGAGCACTCAATTGTTGCTCCCATACCACCAGCACCAGATGCAGAAGATGGATATACAAGAACGGCAGCAGGATTGCCACTTATTGTTTTTTGTTCATAACCTGATATACTACTTCTTGCAATAACTGAATCAGGAACGTTACTGCCGTTCTCGTCAGTTATAGATGCAATTCCTTCTGATGTTAATTCTACATTGTATGCAGTAGATTCAGAAGATTTTTCTGATGTGGCAGCAAAAGCTGTGTTACCACAAGCTGCGATCATTACAACTGCTGATAAGATAAAACTTATAATTCGTTTCTTCATGATGAATACCTCGCTTTCATATATTGGCATACTCACATCTATTATTTAAAAAAGAAGGAATAAATCCTCTTTTTTACAAAGTTAATTAAAACTTTAATTAATTTTATAACATATAATCAAGGCTTTGACATAAAAAAGTAAAAAAAAGTAAAAAATAAAATGTCAAATAATATCATTATATGATAAAACTATATAATTATTGTAATGTATTGTAACAAAATCATATCAATTAAAGTCTATATAAATGAAGGGAGGAAAAATGGAACAAATATATCAAAAATATTCTAAAATAGTATATAAATATTTATTGTCACTTACTAATAACAAAGAAGTTTCAGAAGAATTAATGCAAGAAACTTTTTATAGTGCAATAAAAAATATTCACAAATTTAGGCAAGAATGTAGTGTTAAAACATGGCTCTGCAAAATAGCAAAAAACAAATGGATAGATTATTATAAGAGAATAAAGAAAAAAAATGAAATTAATATTGATGAAATAAATGAAAAACTTTTATTCGAATATTCATTTGAAGATAATTATGAAAATAAGGAGCAAGTCATAGATTTATATAAAAAAATACATAAGTTAGACGAAAAAACTAGAGAAGTAATATATTTAAGGATTAGATCAGAATTTAGCTTTAAAGAAATAGGAGCGATAGTTGGAAAATCCGAAGAATGGGCAAGAATTACTTTTTATAGAGCAAAACTAAAATTAAAGGAGGAATTTGATAATGAAAAAAAGTGAAGAATGTGAAATCGTACAAGATTTATCCACATTATATTTAGAAAGTTTGATAAGCTCTAAGAGTAAAAATTTTATAGAGAATCATTTGCAAAACTGTGAAAAATGTAGAAAATATTATAATGATATAAGTTCAGATATTTTTAACGTAAATAAAAAAGAAGAACAAGAAGATGATATAGAATCTAGTTATTTAAAAAAAGTAGGTAAACATATTCAAACACTAAAGATTTGTTTGGTAATAATAGTAGCCATATTGTTATTTACTATATGTTTCACAACTATTAAATATTATAGAATAACTAATGTAATTAATACATCTTATAATAAATTAGAATCAATTACGACTTTAGATAATTATAGATTAGTTCAAAATACTATATATGAAGATTTCGAGAAAAATACAAAATTTGAAGATACAACTAATATTTATTATATTGATGGAAAATATAAAATTGATACTGGTAATAGTATCACTTATTATGAAGATAATAGTTATAAAAAAATATGTGTTCATAATGATTTAAAAACAATAGAATATTATAATCAAGATTTTATAGAAATGAAAAAAGGAAAAACATTTGATATTTTTACAGACATAACTAGGTTTAAAGAACTAGAGATAGGGCTTAGGAGAATAGGATTAACATTAAGAGAAGAAAGATTTAATGGAAGGGATTGTTATGTAATAAGAATTGGAAATAGTAACAGACACAAAGACACATGGATAGATAAAGAGAAATTTATAACAGTAAGAGTGATTGATGAAGAATATCAGAATTTTTATAGAGAAGTTGTTTATACACTTTTAGAGAATGTAACTACATCTAATGATGTGGACAGTTCAATATTGGAAAGTGAATCATACAAAGGATACAATAAAATTGATATTGATAACAACAATGTTTTAGAAGAAGTAAAAGAACATTATGAATAAAATGAAGGTGAAATAAATGTTGAATTTATTGGTCGTAGAAGATGATATAGAACAAACAAAGCAAATAGTAAATTATATCTGTCAAAATAATAATTATATAAAATTATATGGAATAACATCGTCTGGAAACGAAGCATTGGAACTCATAGAAAAGGAAAAAGTAGATATAATAATATTAGATTTAAAATTAGAAGATAGTAGTGGAGTGGAAATAATAAAAAAGTTAGAAAAAGAAAAAAGTGAAAAATATAAACAATCCATAATAATAACATCTGGCGAAAATACTTTAGTAAAGGAAGTATGTCATAGTTCGTATGTTTTTAATTATTTTATGAAACCATTAAATTATACTAAAGTATTAGAAAGTTTAAATATAATTATTGATGAATCAAAATATAAAGAAAAGATTAGAAACATAATAGAAAAGGAACTAAGAAGATTAAATTTTAACTTTACATATGATGGAACTCAATATTTAATTGATTGTATATATAGAATATATTTATTAGAAAAATCAAATAGAGAAGTTTCAGCTAATAATATTTATCAAATTATTGCTAATCATTATAAAAAAACAGCAAATACAATTTATGGTGATATAAAACAAGCAATTAATTCAATGTACTATGACTGTGAAGAAGAAATCCTAAAAGAATATTTTAAATATAATTTTATAATGAAACCTAAGCCACAAGAAGTGATATATACAATAGCAAGAAAAATCAAAACATAAAAATAAGTATATCAGAATTTAGTACTGTACTAGAAAATTGTAATATATAGATTAGTTTGAAAGATAACTAGTCTTGTTTTTTAAAATCAAAGCATATATCTAACCTATTCTTATTCGTCTACGAAGAATAGTAGTGAGTATTATTTTAAAACTAAATTTATTATAATACGAATGGTTGTAGAATGAGTAATAGGAGGTGTATATATGAATGCAATAGATAGGTTATATTCTGTTGACAATAGAACTATAAAAAAGACGGTTAATATTGATGATAGTTTATATAAAAAGCTAATGAAATATACAAAAAAGAATTATGATGCAACATTTAGTGAAATCGTTAATGTATGTATAGAAGAGTATATTGATGAGAACAATCCATCCTTTTACGAAAAGCCAGAACTTGAAACTGTAACATATAGGAGTATAATGATAAGAAAACAAAATTTGAATAACTTGAAAAAGATGTATAAAAAAACTGGTATATCTGTAACAAGATTATTAAATTGTGCAGTAAAAGAGTTCCTAGAAAAATATGATAATAAAAGATAAGCTGATTCTTCAAGCTACTATAACATCAACTTATCTTATATTATAAATCCATGTATAGTTTATTATATAATATCTTATGTAATAAACTATTTTAATTTATCTGTATCAAGCATTGTTTTACATCCTAAATAATAAGCTAGACAATTTTGATATGAAGAAATTTCTAACTCTAATCCTGTATATTCATTAAAAATTTTTCGTTGATTAGAATTTAAAGTAGATGTTAATTTTAAATTTATATCTTTAAATTTTCTACTAAGGTCTAAAAATTCTGTTGATGTAAGCAATGTTTGAAGATTAGATTCTATTTTGCCATTAACATAATCAATGTCAGCTATTCCAAATAGCTGATTCTCGAACAAATTAGAAATTTGATGTTTTTTACTCATAATTATCTCCTTTTCCTTTTTTATTCAATTCTTTTTGTATAAAATTCCTTATTGTATTTGGTGCTTTAGAACTACTAAGAATATAATCACCATTGGTTCTAAAGAAAATCGCAAACCCATCTAATTTATCGTCGATAAATAAAGGGAAAATTATTTGTGCAGAATATTTTATTGTGTCATTTTTTACAATTTGTTTTAAATTGTTATTTAAAAGTAAAAATAAATTTTCTGAAAATACTTTGTTTTTCCATTCTTCTACTAAATCCAGCATATCTTGGCTTAGTGGTTTATGCCAATAATTATCATAGTTTAACACCGAATTTGATGTATTATCTAGGATTCCATATTGGATGTTTTTCAAATCAGCAATTAAAAAATTAGATTTTAGCCTAGGGATATTAAAATTATTTAATAATTCCATACATTTTTTAGATACATTCATAAGAAATCACCTCCTTTTTTAGAAATAATAAGCAAATTATATACCAAAAAAGAGCATTGTACAACCTATTGACGTGTATAAATACA
>CAQRYF010000034.1 GCA_948875265.1 uncultured Clostridia bacterium | reverse complement strand
TCCGGGTTAAAATGACAACATTGTCATTTTAACCCGGAACCTTTGGCAACCTTTCGCAACTCCTTATATTTTTCTATTCAAATTCCCATTAGTATATTCTTTACCTTCCAATCTATTGCCTGATTTAACAACTTTTATAATGTTATTAATCTCTTCAATATCTTCATCTAAAATATCAATTCTAGCAAAATCAATATTAAAGTCTTTAGGTGAAATAGAAGTTATTTTACTATTATAAATAGTTGTAACAGTTTGAATATTGTCAGGAATAACCCTAAATTTCATGTTTAGTCTATCTTTTAAATAGTAAGAATTATCACTTGTGCATTTAGTATTGCAACTAGGATAACATTTATTAGTTCCACCTAATAAGCAATAATTCATATTTAGCACAGGTGTTTTTCCATAAACGATTAATTCTTTTTGTAAATAATTATAATCACATAAATCTATTATTGATTTTTTATCAAGTTCAGGAGATATTGTGAATTTGCTTACTCCAAGCTTTTTTAATTCTAGTACAGTATTAGAATTATACACATTAAGAGTATAGTTAGAAATTATTTTAAAATGTTTATCCAAATCTTCAAATAAGTTATTTAGTAAATGGATATTACCAATATTTGATATAACAAAGCCCTTGATATTATACTTACTTACAGCTGCTTTAGCTTTAGCAAAAAATAGGTTATTATAATTTACTCTTATAACTGTTGGCATGTAAATATAAGTATCAAATTTTTTACTAATAGTTTTTAAAACATTTTCATACTTATTACTTGTAAAAAATTTTAGAGGAATGTATATATTATCTATATTTTCTAATTTATTATAGTTAAAACTTATATCTAAATTATTTAGCAAAACAGATATTTTTGAAGTATGATTTTCAGATAATTTTATATTATTTTTTACATTACTTCTCATATTAGATAGCACAATATTTTCTGATTCTTTATTTAAATCAATATTTGGATTTCTACATATATTAGACAAAGCAAAATCTTCAACTTCTTCTAAAATATTTCTCCTAAGTTGGTTTAAAGTGCTTAGTTTAGGTAAAAAGGCATTGTCATCTAAATCGATAGATATATTTTTAAAATTAAATGGAGTTGATGAGGTTTTGGAAATTTGCTTTATAATAGAATCTCTATCTAAAGGCCTATTTTTAGCTTCTAATGGTATGCAATCTAATTCATAACTAATATTTAAGTTTTTATATGTTTCTAAATCATTAGCAGAGGTAACTTTTATAGATACAGGTTTATCTTTTTTTACTGTAACTTTACAATTTAAATCTATCTTTCTATTTTCTTGTTTGTAACTTTCTTTTGCATTGGTAGTTAATAATTTTGAAGACATCTTATATATCTTATCTCCAGATTTTATATTTCCTTTCATTCTACCAACAGTAACTATTTGTCCGATTTTTGTACTAGTGATGTTTTTTCCATTTTCCATCAATTCGGAAATAGTATAACTTCCAGTCTCGTTTTGAAGAGAAATAGTATCACCAATTTCAATAGTTTCATTTAGTTTTAAAGTTATATATCCTTTATTTTTATTATAATCTTGAACAATTCCTAAAAATAATCCCATATTATTAGGTTTATCCTTAAAAACAAGAGAATTATTAGGCTCTTTTTCTAAATGTCCAGAAGATGACATGCCTCTGTTAAATACTTGCATTAATTCTTTTCTATCTTTGTCATCTACTTCATATGGTTTATCTGATAAAGCTAAATCAATATATTTTCTATAAATCCTAGTAACTGTAGCAACATATTCAGGAGATTTCATTCTGCCTTCTATTTTTAAACAATGTACACCAGCTTTTATAAAAAATGGAATATAATCTAAGCCGCACAAATCACGAGTACTAAGTAAATATCCAGAGTCTATTTTTTTATCATTTTCTAATAACTCATATGGAAGCCTACAAGGTTGAGCACATTTTCCACGATTACCAGACCTTCCACCAATCATACTAGAAAATAAACATTGTCCAGAATATGAGACACATAAAGCGCCATGAACAAAGCATTCAATTTCAATATCTGTATTTTTACAAATATACTCAATTTCTTCTGTTGACAATTCTCTTGATAGAACAACCCTTTTAAAACCTAACTTTTGTAATTCTAAAGCACCATTTAAATTATGGATAGTCATCTGAGTACTACCATGAATAGGCAAATCAGGAAATGATTTTTTTAACCTCATAGCCAATCCTAAATCTTGAACAATAACAGCGTCTATCCCAAACTCGTAAGCTTTTTTAACTAATAATAAAGCATCATTAAATTCATCATCTTTAATTAATGTATTTAAAGTTAGATTTGTCTTAACACCACGAACCTTTGCATACTGTATAGCATCTTGTAAATTAGAAATATCAAAATTAGAAGCAAAAGCCCTTGCACTAAATAAATTAGCACCAAAATACACACTATCTGAACCATTTTGAACAGCAGCTTTCAAACACTCAAAATCACCAACAGGTGAAAGTAAATCAATCATTATAAACCTCCCTGTCCTATTGGGGACGTTTCTCTATGGGACATTTATTGAATAAAATTATCTTATTACTGTAATGTCCCATGGAGAAACGTCCCAAGTGGGACACTAAAATTATTATAGCATAAAGTAATAAAAAATGTTATAGATGTTATAAAAAAGTTAGTTAAAAATATGTTAATTTATTGACGATAAAAAATCGTAATGATATAATCGAAATGTAAAAAATCGTAAATTTAAAAAGATATTTTTATACAAGAAATTTAGGAGGAAATTATGAAAAGTCTAAGAAATAATATTATAGCTATAATTATGGTATTAACATTAATAACATATAGTTTTTTAGGAGTATTTGTTCATAGTTCTTATGCAGAAGATGAAGGTACTAATACAGATAATACTATGAGTCAACCTGAACATAATACTGAAAATCAACCAACAGATAATCCAGTAAATGAACCTGATCAATCTAATCCTACGACTGAATCTACAAGTAATCCAGAGAATACTTCTGGTAATTATTCTGGAACTAATTATTCAAATAGCCAAAGTAATGTTCAGGATTATAAAAGAACAGTAACTCCAGTAACAAATAGCATAAAAAAATCAAGTAATGCAAATTTAAGTAATCTTGGAATACGTCCAAATGACTTTAGTGGATTTAAAAGTGAAACAACCACATATGCTGTAACTGTGCCAGAAGATGTTGAACAAGTAGAGGTATATGCACAAGCTCAAGATTCAAGAGCTACAGTTGAAGGAACAGGAAATAAAAAGTTAGAAAAAGGTACAAATGGAATATCAGTTGTGGTAACTGCTGAAGACGGAACCAAAAAGACATATGTGATAAATGTTACAAGAGAGGGAAATGAAGCAGAACAAAACCCTAATGGGATTGTAGATGGATTATCAGAATTGAAAATTGATAATGTAACATTAAACCCAGAATTTAAAACAGATATTTTTGAATATACACTAAAATATATAGGGGAAGATACAAAGCTTAATATAGAAACAGTGACAACAGATCCATATTTTATAGTAGAAATAACAGGAAATGAAGATTTAAAAGAAGGAGAAAATCTTATTACAATATTAGTTTCAGATCCAGATGGGAAAAATGTAGCTACATATCAGATAACTGTAAATAAAAGTTTAGTTGATGAAGAAGCATTAGCAAAAGAACAAGAAGAAGCAAGAAGGAAGGAAGAACAAAAAAAGAAGTTAATATTAGGTGGAGTTATTGCAATAGTTATAATAGCTATAATAATATTTGTAATTATAAGAAATAGAAGAAATAGGGAGTTTGCAGAGGAATATACAGTACCATTTGAAGGATTGAATGACGATGATTATATTGACGAATATGAAGAAGAATTAGATTATGATGAAGATGAGTATACAGAAAACCATGAATTTATTGAAGATACAGAATTATCAAAAGAACAATTAAAGAAGAAATTTTTAGATAATTATGATTCTTATGATTATGAAGATGAAGATATAGAAGAAAAAGCAAAAAGAAAGCGTCACAAAGCTAAAAGATTTAAATAAAAGAAAACAGGTTACTCGTTTTAGAGTAACCTGTTTTAATGTAGAAAGGATTAGCAACATCCTCCTCTATCACCACCACAACAGCAGCATAATATTAATATAAGGATTATAATCCAGCAGCAATCACCACCGAAACCGAAACCACCGCAACCTCTATTTTCTGGCATATTACTTACCCCCTTTCGAAAAGAAATAATTTTGTTTGTTTTCTTTTGTTTGTTTCCTTTGTATGATATATAATATGTGGATAATAAAAATGTGTTACAGTTGATAAAAAATATTTTACATTTAAAATTAAATTGGAAGAATGGTTTGAAAATATAAATATTGAAAAAGTATTAGATGAAGTAGAAGAAATAGATAATCACAAAGATAAAACAATGTATTGAGGACCAACTACATAAAAAGAAAAAATAAGTATTAGAATTCATTTTTTTATTTTTGTTCGCTTTTAAATTTAGACAAAATGTGATACAATTTTAAAAGTCAAAAGGAGAGAGAAAAACGGATGTCTAATAAATCAAAAAAACTAGGAGAAATATTTAGTGATTATAATACAAATTCAAATATAAAATATGCACAAATAAATAGCCTTAATGTAATAAAGAAGACTAATACATTAGAGGTTGTTCTTTATTTTGATGAATATATAGAAATAAAAGAAATATGGTATTTTGAAAAGTTTTTAAAAGAAAGATTTCAATTTGAACATGTAAATATAAAAATAGATTATTATGAAAAGGTAGATAAAAAATCAATACAAGAAGAATGGAAAAATATTATTGCATATATGGCACATAAATATCCTTTAGCAAAACCAATGCTACTATTAAAAAGCGATATTGAAATTGAAAAAAATAATATTTTAGTAAAAATGCACATTAAAGGGGCTGATTTTTTAAAAGCCAAAAAGACGGATATTGAATTACAAAAAGTTCTAAAAAATATATTTGGAATAGAATATAAAATAGAATTAATTGAAGAATTATCAAAAGAATATATGAAGGAAATTAGAGAAAGTCTAAAAAGTGAGGAACAGCAAATAGTAGCGCAGATAGAGGAGGAGAATAGACAGCAAAAAATAGCTAAACAAAGTGAAGGTATAGTACCAGAATATAATGATGTAGACTATGCACCTCCAACAGATTTAGAAGGATATATACCACAAGAAGGGGAAACACAAACAATACCTGATATAGAAATGGTATCGGAAAATAAAGAATATATTATGGGAAAACCTTCAAAGGCAAGAGAAAAACATGTTTATATAAAAGATATAACTGCTAATGATGGAAGAGTAACATTAGAAGGAAGAATACTAACAAGCGAAGTTAGGGAGACAAGAAGCGGTAAAGGTATGATTATATTTGATTTATACGACGGAACAGGCACAATTACATGTAAATCTTTTGCAAAAGATTTAAAAGAGGGACAAGAAATTATAGAAAAGATAGATAATGCAAAAGCAATTAAAGCAATTGGTAAAGCAGGATTAGACACTTATGCAGGAGATATTACAGTAATTGCTAACACTATAATTGAAACAGAGGCAGAAGTACCAGAACTTCCAACAGAAGAAGAAAATACACCATTAATACTTCGGAACATCACAAAATATCACAGAAGATGTAGTCAAGATAGAAAATCTAGGTGTCGATGATGGAAAAGTAGCACTCGAAGGAGAAGTTATATTTTCAGAAGATAGGACATTGAAATCAGGCAAAACATTATTTAGTTTTGACTTATTTGATGGAACAAGTACTATTACATGTAAATCGTTTTTAAATAAAGAAAATGCAAAAAAAGTTATGAAAAGAATAAAAAGTGCAAAAGGAATTAAAATTTCTGGTAATGCGCAAATGGATACATTCTCAAACGAACTTACAGTTATGGCAAATACAATAATAGAAACAGAAGGACTAAAAAAGACTATTAGGCAGGATAATGCAGAAGTAAAAAGAGTAGAATTACATATGCATACTAAAATGAGTCAAATGGATGCTATGACCTCAGCAAAAGATTTAATAAAAAGAGCTATGAAATGGGGAATGAAGTCTATTGCAATAACAGATCATGGAGTAGTACAAGCATTTCCAGAAGCTCATAAAATGCTTGGATATGATAATCCAGATATGAAAGTTATATATGGTGTAGAAGCATATTTAGCTCCAGATAAAAATGCAGTAGTAACTAATCCAAAAGGACAAGATATAGATACAACATATTGTGTACTAGACTTAGAAACAACAGGATTTTCAGCAACAACAGAAAAAATAACTGAAATTGGAATAATGAAGTATAAAAATGGAGAAGTAATAGATAAATTTAGTTGTTTTGTAAACCCAGAAAAACATATACCAGCAAGAGTAACTGAAGTTACTAATATAACAGATGAGATGGTAAAAGATGCCGAAACAATTGATAAAGTATTTCCTAAAATGCTAGAGTTTTTAGGAAATTCAGTAATAGTAGCACACAATGCAGGTTTTGATGTTGGCTTTTTAAAACAAAATGCAAAAGTTTTAGGATATAAATTTGATTATACATATTTAGATACATTAAGTTTAGCAAAAGATTTGTTTCCAGAATATAAGAAATATAAATTGGGAAAAATAGCTGATAATTTAGGAATAAAAGTAGAAGTAGCACATAGAGCTTTAGATGATGTTGATACAACAGTTAAAGTATTTAAAGTAATGCTTGATATGCTAAAAGAACGTGGAGCAAAAAAATTAGAAGATATAGACCAAGTTAGTAGAACGGAAGAAGCTAAAAAAGAAGAATATAAAAAGTTAAAAACATATCATGCAATTATATTAGCAAAAAATTATGTTGGATTACGTAATTTGTACAAATTAGTATCCTTATCACACCTTCATTATTTTTACCGTAAACCTCGTATATTAAAAAGTTTGTATAAAAAATATTCAGAAGGATTAATACTTCGGAAGTGCATGTGAAGCAGGTGAACTTTATCAAGCAATAGAACTTGGAAAACCAGACGAAGAAATAGAAGCAATTGCAAATGACTATGATTATTTAGAAATACAACCAACTGGAAACAATCAATTTTTAATAAGAAAAGAAATAGTGAAAGATGAAGATGTTCTAAGAGACATTAATAGAAGAATTGTGGCTTTAGGAGAAAAATTAAATAAGCCAGTTGTTGCAACTTGTGATGTTCATTTTATGGATCCACAAGATGAAGTATATAGACGTATATTAGAAGCAGGACAAAAATATGATGATGCAGATAATCAAGCACCATTATATTTGAGAACTACAGAAGAAATGTTAGAGGAATTTAAATATTTAGGTGAAGAAAAAGCATATGAAGTTGTAGTAACAAACACAAATAAAATATCTGATATGTGTGAACAAATAAGTCCAATATCACCAGAAAAATGTCCACCACATATACCAGGTTGTGAAGAAGATATTAAAAATATTGCTTATGAAAAAGCACATGAACTATATGGAGACACATTGCCAGAAATTGTTCAAACAAGATTAGATAAAGAATTAGATTCAATAATAAGTAATGGATATTCTGTAATGTATATAATTGCACAAAAACTTGTATGGAAATCAAATGATGATGGATATATAGTAGGTTCAAGAGGGTCAGTTGGCTCATCATTAGCAGCTTTTATGACAGGTATTACAGAGGTTAATTCATTACAACCTCATTATAGATGTGGTAATTGTAAATATTCAGAATTTGAAGACTATGGAGTAGGGAATGGATATGATTTGCCAGATAAGGATTGTCCTAAATGTGGTCAAAAATTAATAAAAGATGGAATGGATATTCCATTTGAAACTTTCTTAGGATTTAATCGGAGATAAAGAGCCAGATATAGACTTGAACTTCTCAGGAGAATATCAAGCAAAAGCTCACAAATATACAGAAGTAATATTTGGAAAAGGAACAACATTTAAGGCAGGAACAGTAGGAACAGTTGCAGAAAAAACAGCATTTGGATATGTAAGAGGATATTTTGAAGAAAGAGGAATTCCTGTAAATAGAGCAGAAATGCAAAGATTATCAATGGGATGTACAGGAGTAAAAAGAACAACAGGGCAACATCCAGGTGGAATCATAGTTGTACCAAAAGGAAGAGAAATATATGAGTTTTGCCCAGTACAACACCCTGCAGATGACCCTAATTCAGATATAATAACAACACATTTTGACTATCACTCTATAGATGCAAACCTTTTAAAACTTGACATACTAGGACACGACGATCCTACAGTAATTAGAATGTTGCAAGATATAACAGGAATTACTCCACAAGAAATACCATTAGATGATCCAGAAACAATGTCAATATTTAATTCGACAGATGCTTTAGGAGTAACTCCAGAACAAATAAATTCACAAGTAGGAACTTATGGAATACCTGAATATGGAACAAAATTTGCAAGAGGGATGCTTTTGGATACAAAACCAACAACATTTGATGAATTAATTAGATTATCTGGATTATCACATGGTACAGATGTATGGCTTGGAAATGCACAAACTTTAATTCAAGAAGGAATTGTAACACTTCAAGAAGCAATATGCTGTCGTGATGACATAATGATATATTTAATAAAAAAAGGAGTGCCACCAGACAAAGCATTCAAAATAATGGAAACAGTACGTAAGGGAAAAGCTTTAAAAGACATGGATAAGTGGAATGAATTTAAAGAAATTATGAAAGAACACGATGTGCCAGATTGGTATATTAAATCATGTGAAAAAATAAAATACATGTTTCCAAAAGCCCATGCAGCAGCATATGTAACGAATGCTTTTAGAATAGCATGGTTCAAAGTACATATACCACTTGCATATTATGCAGCATATTACTCAATAAGAGCAAAAGCATTTGATGCCAAATACATGATATTTGGAAAAGAAAAGGTAAAAAACAAAATGAAGGAAATAGAAATAAAAAATCAGAAAAAGGAAGCAACAAAAGCAGAGCTAGATATGTATGATGATTTAGAAATTGTTCTAGAAATGTACGAAAGAGGATATTCATTTTTACCGGTAGACTTATATAAATCAGATAGCACAAAATTTCAAGTAGAAGATAATAAATTAAGACCACCACTAAATAGTATACCAGGATTTGGAACAGTTGCAGCACAGGGGATAGTGAAAGCAAGAAAAGACGGGAAATTCATGTCAATAGATGATTTGAAAATAAGAGCAAAAATAGGAAACTCAGGAGCAGATTTATTAAAGGAATTTGGATGCTTAGACGGAATGAGCCAAAGCAATCAAATGAGTTTGTTTGGATGATATATGGGTAACATTTCTTTTATGGCACATCTCGTAAAATAGACTATTTATAAATTAAAACTATGATTTTTAGTTTAATAACGCAAATGTAAAAAAATGTAAAAATATATTGACACATAGAATAAAAATTAGTATAATATATATACTAATAATAGTTACGAACAAATTCGTAAGACGGGTACGACCGTTACAATAACCTAAAAACTAAAGTAGAACACATGGGTCTACATGCAACTAATGTTAGTTGAGGCAAGACGGGCTTGTCGTTGATTTAGGCAACAGAAAAATCGTACAATAGGGGACAATTATACAATTATTTGTATAGTTGTCTTCTTTTCAGTTTATAAATAGGAGAGTTAAATGGCATATAGAGAAAAATATGAAATTATTAATAAATTAGTTGAATATGCTAAAATGTTTCATGAAAATCTAGAGAATAAAAAAGTAATTTTTTTCTATGAAGATAATAATAAAAATATAAATTATATAGAATCAATGTTTTTTTCATATAATTTTTTTCATCTAACAGGTTTAAAAATCAAAAATACAGAAAATTTAAATCCCAAAAAATTTTACAATAAACTATTAATAAATAAAATAAAGATAAACGATTTTGAATTAAAAAATAATACAACAAAGTGGAAAATAGATATTTTACCACAAATATTAAAAATAGATATATTAGCTAATCAAATAGGAGAGTTTATCAATTCAGGAAATTTATTAAAGACAGATATTTTAGTAGGGACAACAAGAAATTCATGTTTAGGACTCAAGTTTTTAGAAAAAAATCAAATTTATATTCCAAATACAATATTAAAAGAAGATATAAGAAAAATAATAATAAAAAGAAACAGAGTAATAGCAATTTTAAAGAAAGATGTGCAAAAGGATAAATATGAGGAAATTACATATATATCTAATAATCTTGATATAAAGAGTTTTTATGATTATATTAGAAGAATAGATAAAATTAATCTAGAAAAAGTATTAAAAAACAATAAAATAAATTTAGAATTATTAAATATAAAAAATATTGACAAAAAGACAGAAGAAAATGTAAAATAAGTATAGAAAAAGGGAGCAGATCTTTAGTCAAAAAAGAAAAAAGGAAAGATAGAATGGGCAATTATTTTGAAAAATTAGATGAACAAACAAAAGAATATTTTAAAATATTATCACCAGAAATACCAGATTTCTTAGAAGAATACATAGAAACATCAGAAATGAAAAAACAAGCAGGAATTAGTGTTTCTTGTGGTATTTTTTATTCAAAACTTTTTGGTGATATAAAATGGTATTCAAGTTTAGACCATAGTGTGGCAGTTGCATTAATAATATGGAATTTTACTAAAAATAAGAAGCAAACTTTAGCAGGGTTATTTCACGATATAGCAACACCAGTATTTAAGCATAGTATTGACTTTATGAATGGTGATTACATAAAGCAAGAATCTACAGAAGAATTAACAACAAATGTCCTAAGTACTTCTAAAGAAATAATCAGTCTATTAGATAGAGATGGAATAAAAATAGAAGAAATATCAGATTATCATATATATCCAATTGCAGATAATGATACTCCTAGACTTTCAGCAGATAGATTAGAATATACACTTTCAAATGGACTGGGTGTAATAAAACTATTATGGAATCTAGAAGAAGTAAAAGAGATTTATCAAAATATTGAGATACAGAGAAATGAAGAGGGGATAGAAGAACTTGGATTTAAAGATATAAAATTAGCAGAGAAATTTGTAAAAAATATGAGCAAATTATCATCATTATATATAACAAATGAAAACAAATTGACAATGCAATTTTTAGCAGATGTTATGAAGAAAATGACTGAAAAAAATTTAATTACAAAGAAAGATATGTATAATTTATCTGAAAAAGAAGTTATAAAACGAATTAAAAACTGTGAAGAGGATAATATTTCAAAATATTTTGAACTTTGGGAAAATGCTACGAAAATAAATGAAAGTGATATTTTTGTTAAAGATAAATATTGTGCTAGTATTAAAGCAAAAATAAGATACATTGTTCCATTAGTTGTAAGTGAAGGTCAATTTGTAAGGATAAATGAAGTTTCTAATGATGCAAAAGCAGATATTGAAAGATGTTTGAATTTTAAAACAAAAAAATATGCATATTTTGATTTTTGACCAAGGGGACGCGCCCCTTGGTCAAGAAAGGAAGAGAAAATGTTTAATAATGAGCAAACAATAATGATACAAAATATATTTACAGTAAAAAATATTATTTTATATTTTATAATAATTAATTTATTTGGATTTTTTATAATGTGGCTAGATAAGAAAAAAGCTAAAAAAGGAGCATGGAGAATACCAGAAAAGACATTATTTATAATAACAGCACTTGGTGGAGGAGTTGGAACAATTGCAGGAATGTACACATTTAGACATAAAACACAAAAAATAGCATTTGTGATAGGATTTCCTTTTATAACAGTGCTAGAAATAATAACTATTATATATTTTTCATTTATAAGATGATTCATATTATGTAATTTTAGAAAAATAGGAAAGTGGGTAAGAATGTTTATATAACAGCATTTAACTCACTTTTATTTTTTAGTATATAAATAGCAAAAATAGGTACACATAAATTTTGGAAAAAATAAAAAAATATAAACATATTATATCAACTTATTTTGATTGTGAACAACTCATGAACGCAAAAAGGCTATTTTAAGTTATTCACAAAGTTATCCACAGTTTCCACATAAAGAATAAAGGGTGTGCAAAATGTTATTTGTAATAAAAACAGGCAACATAATATATATAAGGAAACATAATTGTAATTGTATTGAAATATTTTCGTAATAAAACAAGAGAAAATTGGAGTAATATAGAGAAAATTTAGAATAAATGCTGTAAAATGACGTAAAAACATACAACAATTGAAATAGTTGTGTAATAAACTTGTAAAATTTGAAAAAGAAAGAAATGTTGAATGATAAATAAAATTGTCAGAAAATAGGTTTATTTGAACTGTGTATAATTTTTGAATAAGTGGATAACTATTAATTTTATTGTGGAAAACTAAAAAAAAAGAGATAAATAACATAAACAAAATGTGTGCATATAATATTAGTGTATATATATTAGAGTGATTAATAATATAGAAAAAGTTAGTTTTTACATTAATATGAAATATAGATGTCCTATTAAGAAACGTCCCAGATGGGACACAAGGGATACAAAATGAAGGGATGGAGGAAAATATATTGAATAGATTTGGATGTTGTTTTTGTAGAAATAGGTCTCGTTGTATGGATAAAGATGATATAACTATGGAACAGTTAGAAAATATGGCAAAAGAAGGGGCCATTATATTAGATGTAAGAAGTCCACAAGAATATCAAGAAGGACATATTGATGGAGCTGTTCTAATTCCAGAATATGAATTAAGAATTACTGCAAAAGAAATGTTAAAAGATAAAAAACAAGTAATTGTTGTATATTGCCCAAGTGGATTTAGAAGTAAAAGAGCACAAAGATTATTAAATTATATGGGATATGAAAATGTATATAATTTATATAAAGGACTTGAAAACTATTGAGGTTTTAAAGTTTATATGATAGAATAACTAATAAATTATAGAATGAATTAGTGGAGGAATAATGAATAATAGACAAGAACATATAAGAAATTTTAGCATTATAGCACATATAGATCATGGAAAATCAACTTTGGCAGATAGATTAATAGAAATGACAGGTGTGTTATCTAAAAGAGAAATGGAAAGTCAAGTTTTAGATAATATGGAAATAGAAAAAGAAAGAGGTATTACAATAAAGTCTCAAGCAGTGAGAATGATATATAAAGCTAAAAATGGACAAGAGTATACATTGAATTTAATAGATACACCAGGTCATGTTGATTTTAATTATGAAGTATCTAGAAGTTTAGCAGCATGCGATGGGGCTATTTTAGTTGTTGATTCAAGCCAAGGAGTAGAAGCACAAACTTTAGCAAATGTCTATTTAGCAATTGATAACAATCTAGAAATATTACCAGTATTAAATAAAATAGATTTGCCAAATGCAAGAGTAGATGAAGTTAAAAATGAAATAGAAGATATTATAGGAATACCCGCAGACGATGCACCATGTATTTCAGCTAAATCTGGATTGAATGTTGAAGAAGTATTAGAAAAAATAGTCACAGATTTGCCAGCACCTAAAGGAGATGAAAATGAAAAAACTAAATGTTTAATATTTGATTCTTATTATGATAATTATAAAGGTGCTGTTGCGTATGTAAGAGTTATAGATGGAACTGTAAAAGTAGGAGACGAGATTAAATTAATGGCAGCAAATAAAGTATTTACAGTTGCAGAAACACGGATATTTTGTACCAGGATCATATATGCCAGCTAAAGAAATAAAAGCAGGAGAAGTTGGCTATATAGCAGCAAGTATAAAAAACTTAGCAGATATACATGTTGGAGATACAATAACTTTAAAAAATAATCCAGCGGACGAGCCATTAAAAGGATATAAAAAAGTAACTCCAATGGTATATTGTGGATTATATCCAATTGATGGTAGCCAATATGAAGATTTAAAAGAGGCTTTAGAAAAACTAAAATTGAATGATGCGGCATTAGAATATGAAGCAGAAACATCAGCTGCATTAGGATTTGGATTTAGATGTGGTTTTTTAGGGCTATTACATTTAGAAATAATAGAAGAAAGATTAGATAGAGAATTTGATTTAGGACTAATTACAACAGCACCATCAGTTATATATAAAGTATACAAAACAGATGAAGAAGTAATAGAACTATATAATCCAGAAGATTTACCAAAACCACAAGAAATTTCATATATAGAAGAACCGTTTGTAACAGCAAATATTTTAACACCAAAAGACTATGTAGGAAATATTATGGAACTATGTCAAAGAAGACGAGGTGTTTACATAGATATGAAATACTTAGACGAAAATAGAGTAACTTTAGTATATGAAATGCCATTAAATGAAATAATATATGATTTCTTTGATAACCTAAAATCAAAAACAAAAGGATATGCATCATTAGACTATGAATTCAAAGAATATAGAAAATCAAACTTAGTAAAACTAGATATACATATAAATGGAGAACCAGTAGATGCATTGAGTTTTATAGTCCACAAAGATAGTGCATATGACAGAGGAAAGAAAATGGTAGAAAAACTAAAAACAGTAATACCAAGAAAACTATTTAAAATACCAATTCAAGCAGCAGTAGGTGGACAAATCATAGCAAGAGAAACAATATCAGCAATGAGAAAAGACGTACTAGCAAAATGTTATGGAGGAGACATCACAAGAAAGAAAAAACTATTAGAAAAACAAAAACGAGGAAAGAAAAAAATGCGTGAAATTGGAAATGTAGAAATACCACAAGAAGCATTTTTATCAGTATTAAAACTAGATGATGAATAATTCTCATTTTGGGGTCGGGTTTCAAAGTGTGAAAATATAAAAGATGAATTTTAATAGATAATAGGAAGAAGAATAAAATGAAAGATAATAATATAAGTAGAAGACAAATACTGATAGACAATACATTGGATTTAAGTGTAAATGTTGGAAAAATTAGTGAAAAAGTAAATTATATATTATATAAAGAAGATGCAAAGGAAAATAAGAAGCAAAAAATAGAAGAGGCAAAAGAAGACATATATAATATTTTAGAGAATGTAGAAAATATAGCAAAAAGTTTAGAAATAGACATTAGAAATAGATAAGGATAGAGAAATATGGATATACGTGAATACCAGAATAAAGCACTTAAAAGATTAAACCCTCTAATTGCAAATAAAGATAGAGAAAGTATGAACTATGCTTGCATGGGGATTATCGAAGAAACAGGCGAAATAATAGCAGAACTAAGAAAGCCATTATATAAAGGGAACTTTCATGAAAAGAAATTAGATAAAATAGAAATTATGAAAGAATGTGGAGATCTTATATGGTATTTAAGCTTAGTATGTTATAATAATGGCATAGAAATAGGAGAGATAGAAGAAAAAGAAGATTTTACTGAAAATAATAGTTATAAAAAGAATGATAGAGAAGTAATAATAAAAAAGTCCATTGAAATGGGAATAAACTCATCTGAAATTGTAAGAGAATATTTATATGTATATGCGAATGAAAGAAATACAGATAAATTAAAATGCATGATATTAAAACAATTTTATAATATAAAAGAACTATTAAATAATCTAGAAATAGAATTTGATGATTCTTTGTTAGCTAATTTAAATAAAGTTACAAATAGATATGATAAAACAGGAAAATCAACTGCGAAAATGGAAGAGTATGAAAAATGAAAGGTAAAGGAATTTGTAAGATGAAAAAGAACTATAAAGAAAAGAAAAGCAATCAAAATAAGAAAGTTCAAAATGTAGAAAAAAGAAAAGAAATTATTTATGATGACCAAGTTGAAGGAAGAAACTCTGTATTAGAATTATTAGAGAGTGGAAAGGACATTAATAAAATATTCATTACTAAAGGAGAGAGACATGGCTCAATTAATAAAATAATTGCAATGGCAAAAGAAAAGAAGGTAATTATAGTAGAAAAAGATAAAAGAAAGATGGAAGAAATGGCACAAACTGAAAATTACCAAGGAGTAATAGCTATTGTTCCTCCATTTGAATATTGTGAAATAGAAGATATAATTGAAGAAGCAAATAAAAGAGAAGAAGATCCATTTGTAGTAATTTTAGATGGGATAGAAGATCCACACAATTTAGGTTCTATAATAAGAACAGCAGAAACAGCAGGAGTACATGGAATAATAATTCCTAAAAGAAGAGCTGCTTCAGTAAATAGTACTGTAAATAAAGTTTCAGCAGGAGCAGTAGAACATATGAAAATTGCTAGAGTTAATAATATTTCTGACAGCATTGAAAAGTTAAAAAAAGTAGGACTTTGGATATGTGGTACTGATATAAATACTGATAAATATTATTATAATCAAGATTTAACAGGACCTTTAGGTATAGTTATTGGAAATGAAGGTTCTGGAATAAGTGAAAAAGTTAAGAAAAATTGTGATTTTTTAGTAAAAATTCCTATGAAAGGTAAAGTTACATCACTAAATGCATCTGTTTCAACGGGAATAATAGTTTATGAAGTTGTAAAACAAAAAATAATAAAGTAAGCTATTGATTAAATACTATATTATATATATAATATGTGTATAGAAATAGGAGGAAATACTATGATGCCAAGGAAAAAAAGGATAACATTATTAATTGTTTCTGTTATAGTAGTAATAATTATAGCACTAAGTGCATTTTTAATATTATATTTAAATACAGATATGTTTAAAGCTAAAGATAAATTATTTGTGAAATACATTGGAGGAAATATAGATAATGTAGATAATATGTTGAGAGTATTTGAAAAAAGCCAATATGATAAAACTTTAGATGAAAATAAATATATTACTGATACGCAAATAAAAGTTAATTATATGGAAGGAATTGGGACTAGTTTAGAAAACACTCAAAATGATATAAATAAATTGAAAATAAATATATCTGGAGAAACTGACAAAACCGATATGTATGATTATAAGGATATACAATTGTTAAATAATGATGAAAAAGTTTTCCAAGTTGAATATTTAAAAAATGAAAAAACGCATGGAATTAAATTTTCAGATTTATTTAAACAATATATTTCAACTGAAAATACAAATCTAAAAGAATTGTTGAAAAAAAGTGGATATAGTGATGAGGATTTAGAAAACATTCCAGATGAAATTGAATTTGATAATGAATTTGAAACTATATTTACAGAAGAAGAAAAACAAAATATAAAAACAAAATATTCTAATATTCTAATTAGTGGAATATCAAAGGATAAGTTTTCTAAAAAATCAAATGTAGTAGTAAAAATAGAAAATAAAAATATAAAAACTAATGTATATACGTTAACAATAACTAAAGAACAGTTGAATAATATATATTTAAATATTTTGAATGAATTAAAACAAGATGAAATAATTTTATCAAAATTGGACAATATACAAAAAATAATGAAACCATATAAATTTTTATTATCAGAAGATATGAAAGATATAAAAGAAAGTTTTATATCTAAAATAGATGATATAATAGATACAATAAACAAGAATAATATAGGAAATGATGAAACAAAAATAATTGTTTATGAAAGTGGAAAAGAAACTGTAAGAACTACTATTCAAGGTGTTGGATATGAGATAAGTTTAGATTACCTACAATTAGAAGGAGAAAAATATATACAACTAATTAATAAAGACACAAAGCAAGAAATTGAGAAATGTAATACTTATACATTAAAAGATAGTAATGAGGAAGTTAGTTTTAATATATCTAATGTAAATGGAGACGAAAAAAGAAATATAAATATAGTACAAAATGAAAAAATAGATGGTAGTAATCAAACAAAAAATATAGTTGCAAAATTAGAAAATAATAGTAATAAAGTAGAAGCTAATATAGAAAAGAAGTTTAATATAGTAGAAAATTTTGACAAAAAAATAGAGTTAAACAAAGAAAATAGTATTAAATTAGATGATTTAAATGAAGAACAGGCTAAAAAGATACTAGAAACAGTATCAAATGGAGTTTCTGATAAAATAAATAAATTAGGTGAGAATATAAAAGAAGAAGATATTTTAAAAGTTTTTGAAACAATAGGAATAGTAAAGAGAGAACAAAAAATAGAGGCAAATGGAATTAGTAAAACTGAAAAAACTAGATTTAATTCTCAATTTGAAATATTTAAGGGTCAAGATTTAGAAAGTGATAGTATATTGAATTTGATTGAAACAAGTAAAAATAATTTAATAGGAATGGAAGTTGTTTCAAACACAAAATTAAAATTAAAGTTAGATAGATATAATAGTAATGAGAAAATACAAGAAAAGTTAACTACATTTATAAAGGATTATAACAATAAAAGAAATAAATATAATGTTGAAATAGAATATAATCAAGAGACAGGATTAGCGAATTATATTATTTTAACTATTATAAAAGCAAAATAATTATAACTAAATGAAAGAGATAAAGTAAAAAATGAGGCTGCTGAAAAAGTAGTCCCAAATTAGCTCTCAAAAAAATCGTGAATTGG